>DATFUE010000156.1:0-5319 GCA_035261165.1 Myxococcota bacterium | reverse complement strand
CTGTCCGCTGGTGCTCGGCTCCGCGACCCCCGACGTCACCACCGCGTGGCGCTGCGCGCACGGCGAGATCGAGCGACTCACTCTGCCCGAGCGCGTCGCGAGCCGGCCGCTGCCGACGGTCGAGATCGTCGACCTGGGCGCTGAGCCGCGGGGCACGCGCCGCGGCATGCTCTCGCGCCCGCTGCGCCTGGCGCTGGCGGAGACCCTGGCCGCCGGCCGTCAGGCGATCTTGTTCCTGAACCGCCGCGGCTTCGCCGGCCGCGTCTACTGCTTCGCCTGCGGCTTCGCGCTCCACTGCCGGCATTGCGACGTGTCGCTCGTGTATCACGCGGGCGACGGCCCGCGGCGCATGGACGACCCCCTCGAGGGGGAGCTGCGCTGTCACTACTGCGGCTACCGCGAAGATCCCGTCGACAACTGCCCGTCGTGCGGGAGCCGCGAGGGCGGCATGCAGGGCTTCGGCACCGAGCGCCTCTTGGAGGAGCTGGTCGCCGCCTACCCGAGCGCGCGCGTCGGCCGGCTCGACCGAGACACCTCCGCGCGCAAGGGCGCGCAGCGCTCGATCCTCACCGCGTTCCACCGCGGCGAGATCGACGTGCTGATCGGCACGCAGATGGTCGCGAAGGGACACGACGTCCCCGGGGTGACACTCGTCGGTGTCGTGATGGCGGACCTCGGCCTGCACTTCCCCGACTTCCGCGCGGGCGAGCGCACGTTCCAGCTGCTCACGCAGGTCGCGGGCCGCGCGGGCCGCGGCGACGAGCCGGGCCGCGTCGTGATCCAGACCTTCCTGCCGCAGCACTACGCGGTGGCGCTGGCGCGCACCCACGACTACCCGCGCTTCTACCGCGAGGAGATCGCGCGCCGGCGGCCGCACGGCTGGCCGCCGTTTCGCGACCTCGTGCAGCTCGCCTTCACCGGCCGGCGCGGGCCGGCGGTGGAGCAGGCGGCACACGCGCTCGCGGGCCTCGCGAAAACGGTGCCGTCCGACGACCCCAGCGAGGCGATCGAAGTGCTCGGCCCGGCGCCCGCGCCGCTGGCGCGGATTCGCGACGAGTTTCGCTGGCAGCTGCTCCTGCTCGGAGCGCGCGAGCCCGTGCGCCGCGTTGCGGTGGAGCTTGCGCGTCAGGCGCGCGGTCCCGGGTTTTCCGGAGTCACCCTGCGGCTGGATGCTAACCCACTGCAAATGCTATGAAGTCCTCCCCATGTTGCGGCCCGTCCTGCAGTTCCCCGACCCGCGCTTGCGCGAGAAGGCACAGCCCGTCGCCAAGGACGAGGTGACGCCCGAGCTGCGCCAGCTCGCCGCCGACATGGCCGAGACCATGTACGACGAGCCGGGCATCGGGCTCGCTGCGACGCAGGTCGGCGTCGCCAAGCGGCTGATCGTCATGGACCTCGACTGGAGCGACGACGGCGAGCGCAATCCGCGCATGCTCCTGAACCCCGAGATCGTGCGCCGCGAGGGCCGCGCGACCTCCGAGATGGAGGGCTGTCTCTCCGTCCCCGACTTCAAGTCGGACGTCGAGCGCGACGCGCGCGTGCTCGTGCGCGCGCGCAGCCTCGACTGGGAAGAGCTGGAGTTCGACGCGACCGAGCTCGAGGCGTTCTGCTTCCAGCACGAGATCGATCACCTGGACGGCATGCTGTTCATCGACCGCGTGAGCAAGCTGAAGCGGGACCTGTACGTGCGGCGCCGGAAGAAGCAGCTGCGGCGCGAGCAAGAGGAGCGCGAGGCGGCGGGTCATCCGGGCGGCTGACGCGGCGGAGGTCGGCCGATGACCGAACCCGAGGCGCTCCGCCTGGTGTTTCTCGGCACGCCGGAGTTCGCGGTGCCGGCGCTGCGCGCGCTGGCCCGCACGCGGCATACACTGCTGGGTGTCGTCTCGCAGCCGGATCGGCCGCGCGGGCGGGGAAGACGGCTCTCGCCGACCCCGGTGGCGGCGGCGGCAAAGGAGCTCGGGCTGCCCCTGTTGCAAGCGGAGAAGCTCGGCGACGAGACTTCGCTGGCCTGGCTGCGCGCCGCGCGGCCGGACCTCGGCCTCGTGGTCGCGTTCGGGCAGTTCATCCCGAAGAGCGCGCGCGAGCTGCCGCCGCTCGGGATGATCAACGCGCACGCGAGTCTCTTGCCGCGCTGGCGCGGCGCGGCGCCGATCGAGTGGGCGCTCGACGCGGGCGACCGCCGCACGGGGATCTCGGTGATGCGGGTGGTGCGCGAGATGGACGCGGGCGACGTGTGTCTCACCCGCGAGCTCGAGATCGGCGCGCAGGAGACCGCGGGTGAGCTCGCGTCGCGACTCGCGGAGCTCGCCGCCGCGGCGCTCGTGGAAGCCGTCGACGCCCTCGCCGCGGGCCGCGCGCAGTTTCGCGCGCAGGACCCCGGGCAGGTCACGCTCGCGCCGAAGCTCGACCGCGGCTTCGCCCGGCTCGACTTCGCCCAGCACGCCGAACGCGTGCTGCGCCGCATCCGCGCGGCGACGCCGCGGCCGGGGGTCGACGTCTCGCTCGTGGGCGCGGGGAAGCGCCTCTCGATCCTGCGCGCGCGCCTCGGGCCGAGGCACGACGGTGTCGCTCCGGGCAGCGTGCGCGCCGAGGACGGGAAGCTCCTCCTCGCGTGCGCCGACGCCTGGCTCGAGCTGGTCGAGGTGCGGCTCGCGGGGCGGCGCGCGCTTCCTGCCGAAGACCTGCTGCGCGGCTTTCAGGTCGCCGACGGCGAGCGCGCGGAGTCACCGTGAGCGCGAACGAGCTGATTCCGAGCGCGCGCGGCGTCGCCTTCCACGTGCTCGAGCGCGTCGAGCGCGACCGCGCGTTCGCCGACCTCGCGCTGCACGCGGCGCTCGGCACCGCGCGCCTCGAACGGCGCGATCGCGGCTTCGCGACCGAGCTCGCGTACGGCAGCTTGCGCCTGCGCGGCCGCCTCGACGCGGCGCTCGGGCAGGGTCTCGACCGGCCGCTCAACCGCGTCGAGCCCGCGCTGCGCAACCTGCTCCGCCTCGGGGCCTACCAGCTTCTGTGTATGTCGAGCATCCCCGATGCCGCGGTGGTCGACGAGAGCGTGACCCTCGCGCGCAAGCTCGGCCTCGAGCGCGCGACCGGCTTCGCGAACGCGGTGCTGCGCGGGATCGCGCGCAAGCGCGACGCGAACGAGCTCGTCTACGCCGACTTCGCCGTGGACCCGATCGGTCACCTCGAGAGCTACGGCTCGCTGCCGCGCTGGCTCGCGGAGCGACTCGTCGCGGAGATCGGCGCCGACCAGGCGCTCGCCTTCGCGCTCGCCTGCACCGAAGCGCCGCCGCGCACCGTGCGAGTCACCGAGCGCGCCGATCGAGACGCGGTGGCGCAAGCCCTCGGCGGGCGGCCGACGCCGTTCGCCCCCCGCGGAGTCACGGGCGTCGCGCTCGATCCGGTGCGCGCCGAGGGCTTCGACCGCGGCGACTACGTGATCCAGGACGAGGCGTCGCAGCTCGTGCCGCTCCTCCTGGGCGCCGAGCTGAACGACACGGTGGTCGACTGCTGCGCCGCGCCCGGCTCGAAGTCCGTGCAGCTCGCGGAACAGGTCGGCCCGCGCGGCGAAGTCATCGCGCTCGAGCTCCACCGCGCGCGCCTGGCGCTGATCCACGGCGCGCTGCGCCGGCTCGGACTCGCCAACGTGCGCCCGCTCGAGCGCGACGTGGTCCAGGGCTTCGACCTACAGGGCCAGCGCTTCTTCCGCCGCATCCTGGTCGACGCCCCGTGCTCGGGCCTGGGCACGCTGCGCCGCAACCCCGATGCGCGCTGGCGCGCGCGCCCCGAAGACATTCCGCGCGCCGCGGCCAGCGAGCTCGCGATCCTCTCCTCGGCAGCGCGCTACGTCGAGGAAGGCGGCGTCCTCGTCTATAGTGTCTGCACCTTCACCCCCGAGGAGACGACCGGCGTGGTAGCGCTCTTCCTCGCGGCGCACCCGGATTTCCGGGTCGACGATCCGCGGCCGTTCCTGCCCGAAGCGGCGCGCGCGCTGGTGACGGAAGGCGACGCGCTCGCCACCTGGCCGCAGCGCGACGGCTGCGACGGCTTCTTCGCCGTGCGCCTGGTGCGCAAGTGAGCCACTGGAAGATCGCGCCCTCGCTCCTGTCGGCCGACTTCGCGCGCCTCGGCGAGGAAGTGACTGCCGCCGAGCAGGCCGGCGCCGACTGGCTGCACCTCGACGTGATGGATGGTCACTTCGTGCCGAACCTGTCGCTCGGCCCCGACGTGGTCGCGGCGGTCGCGAAGCGCACGACCCTGCCGGTCGACGTGCACCTGATGGTGCGCGAGCCGGACCACCTGCTCGAGGCGTTCGTCCGCGCGGGCGCGACCGCGCTCGGCGTGCACGTCGAGGCGTGCACGCACCTGCACCGAACCCTCTCGGAGATCAAGAGACACAAGATCCGCGCGTCCGTGGTGCTGAACCCCGCGACTCCGGCCGAGATGATCCGGCCCGTGCTGTCACTCGTCGATCAGGTGCTGGTGATGACCGTGAACCCCGGCTTCGGCGGTCAGGCGTTCATCCCCGAGACACTCCCGAAGATCCGCCAGATCCGCGGCTGGATCGACGAGCTGCGAAAGCCCATCGACCTCGTCGTCGACGGCGGCATCGGCCCCGAGACCGTCGAGCGCGTCGCGCTGCACGGCGCGCGCGTCTTCGTCATGGGCAACGCCTTCTTCAAGAGCGGCGACTACAAGCGCTTCGCCGACGGCATACGCGGCCAGCTCGCGTCCCTTTCGGGCCCTTAGCTCAGTGGTTAGAGCAGCCGGCTCATAACCGGACGCGCCCAGGTTCGAATCCTGGAGGGCCCACATCCTACTGACTACGTTCGCCTGCGGCTCACTGCGCGCGGCTTCGGCCGCTTGCGGGCTCGCTCGGGACGGCCCTCGCTTCGCCTGTCTCGAGTCACTCGGGTCGGGGGTGAAGAGGAAAGGGGATTGCGCGCGCTTCCGCGCGGGCGCGGAGCCTGTATCTAGAGGGTCGGCAGAGTGCGCGGGGGTTTGCCGAGGGGGAAGGCGGAGTCGATCTGGGAGAGGTCGGAGGCGGTGAGCTCGAGGTTTGTGGAGGCGGCGTTTTCGATGGCGTGTTCGGGGTTGCTGGCTTTCGGGATGGTGAAGAGGGACGGGCGCCGGGTGAGGAAGGCGAGGGCCACCTGTCGCGGGGTGGCGCCGTGGGCCGCGGCGATGGTCGCGAGGGTCTTGCCGCCGGGGCTGCGCGGGCTCGGGAAGCGGCCGGAGCCGAAGGGGCTGTAGCCGACGAGGGCGGCGCCGTGTGTCTCGCACCAGGGCAGCACGGCGTGCTCGATGCCGCGCTCCTCC
>DATFUE010000155.1:0-4131 GCA_035261165.1 Myxococcota bacterium | reverse complement strand
GAGCCGAGCCCGCAAGCGGCGGCAGCCGCGCGCAGCGAGCCGCAGGCGAGCGTAGTTCAATAAGACAAGGCGAGCGTAGTCAATAAGACACCAGCTCGAGCAGCGCGGCGCCGTACTTCGCGGCGAGCGCGGGGCCGATGCCCTTCACGGCGAGCAGCTCGCGCTCGTTGCGCGGCCGGCTCGTCGCGATCCCCGCGAGCGCGGCGTTCGTCATGACGCGGAACGCGGGGATGCGCCGGCGCTTGGCCTCCGCGTTGCGCCAGCGCTGCAGCGCCACGAACAGGGCTCCGTCGGGCGCCGCGCGGTTGACACCGTTCGGTGTCGGTTCGCGCCCGCCGCGGCGGCCGGCCTTGCGCTTGCGGGGCGCGCGCTCGGGCTCGACGGCGCGCGCGACCCGGACCGCCTCGAGCGCCGCGTCGCTGGCTTCGAGTCCGGCGCGGGTGAGTCGCACGCGCGCGAACGAGACCGTCTCGCCGTCAGGGCGCTCGAACGAGTCCGCCTCCTCGACCGCGAGCCCCGCGCGCACCAGTGCGCCGACGAGCGCCTCGAAGGATTTGCGCGCGAGCGCGTCGCCGAACACCTCTCGGTGTAGCTTGCCGGCGGACTGCCCGTTGCGCTCGCGCAGGCGCGCGACGATGCGTCCGAGGCTCGCCGCTTGTGCCGCGTCGGGCGCGGCCAGCGAGAGCGCGCGTGTCTCCCCCGGCGCGCAGATGTCGCACAGCCCGCAGGGCGCGCCCGAGTCGTCCTCGTCGCCGAAGTGCCGCACCAGATGCACCATGCGGCAGCCGCGGCTCTCGGAGAAGCGCCGGATCTGATCGAGCTGCGCGCGTTTGTGGCGCACCTGCGCCTCGTACGGCTCGCGCCAGGTGGCGCGGCCGCGCGCCGTGTTCTCGTCCGCGTCGACCTGCGCGCCGCCGTGGATCCAGAGCTTCTCGAGCGCCTTCTCGAGCGTGTCGGGGTCCATGCGCAGCTCGCGCTGCAGCTCCGCGCGCGGCTCGAAGCGCGTCGCGAGCGCGCGGAACACGCGCTCGAGCACGTCGGCCTCCGGGTAGTCGCGACCGAGGAAGTGCTCGTGCGTGCGCAGGTCGACGAAGCCGTGAAGCAGCACCGCACGCGCGGGCTTTCCGTCGCGGCCCGCGCGGCCGATCTCCTGGTAGTAGCTCTCGATGCTGCTCGGCAACGCGGTGTGGACCACGGTGCGCACGTCCGCTTTGTCGATGCCCATGCCGAACGCGATCGTCGCGACGATCACCTGCAGCTGGCCGCCGAGGAAGGCCGCCTGGGTCTCGTCGCGCTCGCGCGCCGGCATCCCGGCGTGATAGGCGGCGGCGGGGAAGTGGCGCGCGAGCCGGCGGGCGAGCGCCTCCGCCTTCTTGCGCGTGGGCGCATACACGATCGCCGGCCGGCGCTCCGGCACGCGCAGCAAGCGCTCGGTCGCCGAGTCACGCGCCGACGGCGGCGTCTCACACAGCTCGAGCGCGAGGTTCGTGCGCCGGAAGCCGTGGATGTAGCGGCCCGCCTTCTCGATCCCGAGCTGCTCCGCGATGTCGCGCTGAACGAGCGGCGTCGCCGTCGCGGTCAGCGCGATCACCGGAGCGGGTCGCAGCTGCGGCAGCCGTTCGCGCAGCATGCGGTACTCGGGCCGGAAGTCGTGACCCCAGTGCGAGATGCAGTGCGCCTCGTCGACGGCCACGAGCGCGGGCTTGCGTTCGGCGAGCTTCTCCGGGAAGCCCGGCACCGCCAGGCGCTCCGGCGCGATGAACAGGAAGTCGAGCTGACCCTCGAGATAGGCGCGCAGAACGGCTTGTGACTCGCTGCGAGCGCGGCCCGAGTGAATGCGCTCGGCGCGGAGGCCGCGCGCCCGGAGCTGCCCGACCTGGTCGTCCATCAGCGCGATCAGCGGCGAGACCACGAGGGTCGTGCCCCCGCGCGCCAGTCCCGGGAGCTGATAGCAGAGTGACTTGCCGGCGCCGGTGGGCATGACCAGCAGCGCGTCCTCGCCCGCGGTGACCGCGCGACACACCGCCTCCTGGAAGGGACGAAAGCTCGGATGGCCGAAGGTCGTACGCAACAGACCGAGGAGGTCGTCCGGTGGAGTGGGGCGGGGCTCGGGACGCGGCGCCAGATCGAGCGCGAGCTGCGGCGGAGCCTTCGCCGCCGGAGCCGGCTTCTCCGTCCTCACGCGCTTCACCACCTCGACGACGTACCTCTCGATGTCGCGCAGGAATGCGTCGAGTGACTCGCTGCCGCGCTCGATGCGCGCCAGCCGCGCCTCCCACGCGCCGGTCATCGCCGGGCTCTTCACGTCGGGGTGCACGATCTCGATCAGCTCGACGCCCTTGTCCGTCGCCGCCAGTGACTTCCCGTCGCGCACGACGTACTTGCGCGCGAGCAACGTCTCGATGATCGACGCGCGCGTCGCGGGCGTGCCGAGACCGGTCTCTCGCATGGCGTCCACCAGCTCGCGGTCTTCGAGATCGCGGCCCGCGGTCTCCATCGCGGTCAGCAAGGTCGCCTCGCTGAGCCGGCGAGGCGGGCGCGTGCGCTTGCGCTCCGCGCGCGCGTCGACGACGCGCTGCGCCTGACCCGCGGCCAGCCCGGGCGGCAGCTCCACGTCGGGCGGCGCTGGATCCGGCTCGAGCGCGCGCCAGCCGACGCGCACGACCGCGCTGCCGCGGCTCGCGAAGCGATCGATCCCCGGCGCCGCGCCGTCGCTCTCGACCGCCGTCACGACCGAGGTCGAGGCGTACACGTGGTCCTCGTGCCAGGCGGCGAGCAGCCGGCGGCAGACCAGATCGAAGAGGCTCGCCTCGTCATCGGACAGGCGAGCAGGCGCCGCGCCCGTCGGGATCACCGCGTGGTGGTCGCCGAGCTTCGCGTCGTCGACGAAGCGCGCGCCGAGCGGGCGCTCGCCCGTGCCCTCGGCGAGCTGCGCCTCGTACGGCGCGCGGATCGCGCGCACGATGCGCGGCAGCGTCGCCGCGACCGAGCGCGACAGGTGGCGGGAGTCGCTGCGCGGGTACGAGATCAGCTTCTTGCTCTCGTAGAGTGACTGCGCGATCTCGAGCGTCTTCGCGGCGCTCCAGCCGAAGCGGCGATTGGCGTGGCGCTGCAGCTCGGTCAGATCGTAGAGCAGGGGCGGTGCGAGGCGGCGCGTCTGCGCTTCGACCGACTCGATCTTCGCCCGCCCGGTCTTCACGCGCGCCGCGATGCGCTCGGCTTCCTCGCCGTCGCCCGGCAGGCGCCGCGCCTTCTCGAGCGCTTCCGCGTCCGAGCCGGGCGGCGTCGGTCGGAACCATACACCGCGCAGTGTCGGAGCCTCGGCGCCCGCGGCGGGGGCGCGGAAGTCCGCGGAGACCTCGAAGTAGTCCTCGGGCACGAACTGGCGGATCGCGAGCTCGCGCTCGACCAGGATCGCCAGGGTCGGCGTCTGCACGCGCCCGACGGAGAGCAGCTCGCCCCGCGACGCGGAGCGTCGCGCCAAGGTATACGCCCGCGACAAGTTCATACCGACGAGCCAATCCGCGCGGCTGCGCCCGCGCGCCGCGTCGGCGAGCCCGTCGACCTCGCGCTGCGGCCGCAGTCGCTCCAGTCCGGCGCGGATCGCGTCCGGCGTCAGGGACGAAATCCACAGCCGCTCGACCGGCTTCGCCGCGCCGGCCGCCTCCCAGATGTAGCGGAAGATCAGCTCACCCTCGCGGCCCGCGTCCGTTGCGCAGATCACGCGCTCCACCGAGGGATCGAGCAGCACGCGCTTCACGACTTCGAACTGCGCGCGCGTCTTCTCGTAGGCGACGAGCGGCCAGCGCTCCGGGATCATCGGCAGCAAGCTCTGGCGCCACGCGCGCCACTCCGGCCGGATCTCGTGCGGCTCGGCGAGCGCGACCAGATGCCCGATCGCCCAGGTCACCACCCAGCCGTCGCCCCGCAGCAGGCCGTCGCCGCGCTGCTCGGCGCCGAGCACGCGCGCGATGTCACGCGCGACCGACGGCTTCTCCGCGACGACCGCGACGCTCACCCGATCCCGAGCTCCAGGCACACCTCACCCGCACTACGGGACCGAACGCCAGGGGTGCGGCGAGAGTAGCGTGTCTAGCGGGCGGCGGGTGAGCGATCCGCGACGAGCTGCAA
>DATFUE010000154.1:0-3539 GCA_035261165.1 Myxococcota bacterium | reverse complement strand
GCTTCGCCAGCGCGAGCGCCGTGTGACCGGCGCCGGTGCCCACGTCGAGCACGCGCTCGGTGCCGCGCAGCGCGGCGCGCTCGACGAGCGCGTCGAGCGTCGGCCCGCCCGCATGCACGGCGCTCACCGCGTAGTTCGCGGCCGCCGCGCCGAACTGCCGCTGCAGCTTCGTGTCCAGGTCCGCACCCTGCGCGCTCATGATTGCCTCCAGATCATTATTTACCTAGGTTAATAATCGAGATGGCAAGCAAAGACAAGTCCGACGCGAGTCTGCGCGACGCGCTCGCCGCGCTGCAGCGCCTGGCCGACGCGTTCGCGCAGCGGCGCGCGCAGCTGGCACGGTCTGCCGGCCTGTCGGAGGCGCAGTGGCGCGTGCTGGAGCAGATCGCGGCCGAGGACTTCATGCCCTCGCTGTTCGCGCGGCGCCGCGCGCGCTCCGCCGCGGCGGTCTCGAAGGTGATCCGCCAGCTCCTCGACCAGAAGCTGATCGCGGTGGAGATCGCGGAAGGCGACGCGCGCCAACGCCGCTACTCGCTCAGCGGCGCGGGACGCGCGGCGATGGAGACGGTGCGCCGCGACCGGGAGCGCGCGCTCGCGCGCATCTGGGCCGACTTCGAGCCGGCGCCGCTGGCGCGCTTTGCTGCGTTCGCCACCGAGCTCGCGGAGCGAATGGAGCTGCATGCGCGTGACGAGGAGAAGCGCACTGCGCAGCAACGAGCCGCGAAAAGAGCGCCCGCCGCGAAAAAAGGCCCGCAAACGAAAGGGGCCCGCCGGGGCGGGCCAATCATCAAAACGTAGGGCGCATTATAACGAATCCGACCTGCCGAGTCAACGAGTATTTCGCGTTCGCGGCGACTTTTCGCTGAACGCAGATCGAACTCGGGGAAAGCGCACGCGAACTCCGAGTTCGGCGCGCGGAACTCGGAGTTTCCGCGAACTACACGCGACTACGCGCGTCCGATCGACTCGGCAGAGGGCGAATCGCAGTCCTCGAGGTGCTCGATGGAGTTCAAGAGCTCGAGCGCGGGTGGCGGGTCCGACGCCACGATGGTCAAAGAGGCGTTCGGCCAGCTCATCGGCGGCTCGAGCCCGCCCAAGCCGACTTCGCGCTCGGCGAACGCTCGAATCACCAGGCCGTGGCTGATGACGGCGAGATTCCCGTCGACCTGGCGCGCCTGGTCGAGCACCTTCGGCCAGGTCCGCGCGATGCGCGCGTGGAACCCGTCCCAGCTCTCGCCTTCCGGCGGCGCATAGTCGAGCGCGAACGGGTCGAAGCCGAGCTCCGCGTACGCGCGGCCGCGCAGCGCACCGAAGTTGCGCTCGCGCAGCTCGGGCCAGAGCTCGATCTCCGCGCCGGTCGCCGCCCGCACGCGCTCCGCGGTCATCTGCGCGCGCGCGTAGTCGCTCGAGACGATCGCCGCCACGCCCAGCTTCGCGAGCCGCGCCGCGAGTCGATCCGCCTGCGCGATGCCGCGCGGCGAGAGTGGAATGTCCGGCGTCTGGAGGATGCGCGCCGCGTTCGACGCGGTCTCGCCGTGGCGCACCAAGAGGATCGACATCGCGCGCAGAGTAGCAGAGGTGATAACTTCCGATCAGCGACGATGGAAGCGTATCTCGAGCTGCTGCGACACGTCCGCAACCACGGCACGCGCAAGAGCGACCGCACGGGCACCGGCACGCTCTCCGTGTTCGGCTGGCAGTCGCGCTACGACCTGGCGCGCGGCTTCCCCGCGCTGACCACCAAGAGCCTGCACCTGCGCGCGATCTTCCACGAGCTGCTCTGGTTCATTCGCGGCGACACCAACGTGCGTAGCCTGCAGGAGCAGGGCGTGACGATCTGGGACGAGTGGGCGAACGCCGACGGCGAGCTCGGCCCGATCTACGGCGCGCAGTGGCGCGCGTGGCGGGGCGCCGACGGACGCGCGATCGACCAGCTCAGCGCGGTCGAGGAGGAGATCCGGCGGAACCCCGATTCGCGCCGGCTGATCGTCTCGGCCTGGAACGTGGGCGAGCTCGCGCGCATGGCGCTCCCGCCGTGTCACTTGCTGTTCCAGTTCTACGTCGCCGACGGGCGGCTCTCGTGCCAGGTGTATCAGCGCAGCGCCGACATCTTCCTGGGCGTGCCGTTCAACGTCGCGTCGTACGCGCTCCTGACTCACATGATGGCCGAGTCGACCGGGCTGCGCGCCGGCGAGCTGGTGCACACGCTCGGCGACGCGCACCTGTATCTGAATCACCTGGAACAGGCGGACCTGCAGCTCTCGCGCACGCCCTATGAGCTGCCGAGACTCGAGCTGCGGCCGGGCGTGAAGTCGATCGCCGACTTCCGCTACGAGGACGTGCGCCTCGTCGGCTACCGCGCGCACCCGGCGATCGCCGCGCCCATCGCCGTCTAGCGGCCGTGCTGCTCTCGCTGATCGCCGCGGTCGCCGAGAACGGCGTGATCGGGTCGAAGGGCGCCCTGCCCTGGCGCCTGCCCGACGAGATGGCGCACTTCAAGCGCGCCACCATGGGGAAGCCCGTGCTGATGGGGCGACGCACCTTCGAGTCACTCGCGCGGGCGCTCCCGGGTCGCACCAACGTGGTGCTGTCGCGCGCGCCCGGCTTCACGGCCGCGGGCGCGCTCGTCGCCAACGACCTCGACGCAGGCCTCGCACTGGTCGCCGGCGCCCCCGAAGTCGTCGTGATCGGCGGCGCCGCTCTCTACGCCGAAGCCCTGTCGCGCGCGCAGCGCATCTACCTGACCCGCGTCCACGCGCGACCCGACGGCGACGTGCGCTTCCCCGAGCTCGACCCCGCCGACTGGCGCGAGTCACTCGTGCTCGACCACCCCGCGGACGCGCGCCACGCGCACGCGTTCTCGATCTTCGAGCTGGAGCGGAGCTGACCGGCGCGCGCTCTCAGATCGGCTCGTAGCCCGCGGTGGCCTCGAGCGCGGCGCGGTCGAGCACAGTGACGTAGCCGCGCTCGACCTGGATCGCGCCGGCGCCGACCCAGAGGCGCATCTGCTTGTTGACGCTCTCGCGGGTGGCGCCGACCAGCTCGCCGAGGATGTGCTGCGGCAGCCGCTGCTCGATGCGCACCCCGCCCGGCACCTCGCTGCCGTGAGTGCGCACGAGCGCGAGGAGCTTCCGCGCCAGGCGCGCGGGGATGGTGAGTGACAGCTCGTCCTCGACCCGCTGCGACAAGTCTCGCAGGCTGCGGGCCAGCACCGTCGCGAGTTTTATCGCCACGCGCGGGTGCTCCTCGAGAAACGGCAGCAGGTCGCGGCGCTGGAGGCTCAGCAGCTCGCACGGCTCCACCGCCTCGATCGTGGCCGAGCGAACCTGGGCGTCGAAGAGCGCAACCTCGCCCAAGACGTCGCCCGCCTCGAGGAAGCGGAACACCAGTTCCTTCGCGTCGGGGCCGCTGGAGAACACCCGCATCCGGCCGCGCAGCACCCCGTAGAGGGCCGATCCCGGGTCGCCCTTGCGGAACAGAACCTCGCGTGCGCGCAGGCGTTTCGTGCCGGTGATCGCGTGCAGGAGGTCGAGCTCGCG
>DATFUE010000153.1:0-3623 GCA_035261165.1 Myxococcota bacterium | reverse complement strand
GCGATGCGCCGCGTGTGCGGCCAGCAGCACGGGCTCGACAAGGCGCTCGACATCGAGCTCATGCGGCTGTGCCGGCCGGCGATCGAGAACATGGAGCCGGTCGAGCTGTCGCTGCCGATTCGCAACGTGAATCGCACCGTCGGCACGATGCTGGGCTCCGCCGTGTCGCTGCGGCACGGCCTCGAGGGCCTGCCCGACAACACGATCCGGCTGCGCTTCACGGGCAGCGCGGGGCAGAGCTTCGGCGCGTTCCTGCCCAAGGGAATCACTCTGTCGCTCACCGGTGACGCGAACGACTACACCGGAAAGGGTCTCTCCGGCGGACGCATCGTCGTATTCCCGCATCCCGAGTCCACGTTCGACCCGGCGCAGAACATCATCATCGGCAACGTGGCGCTCTACGGCGCGACCAGCGGCGAGGCGTTCTTCCGCGGCGTCGCCGGCGAGCGCTTCTCGGTGCGCAACAGCGGCGCGCGCGCCGTCGTCGAAGGCGTGGGCGACCACGGCTGCGAGTACATGACGGGCGGGCGCATCGTGGTGTTGGGCGGCGTCGGGCGGAACTTCGCGGCGGGCATGAGCGGCGGCATCGCCTACGTGCTCGACCCGCTGCGTGCGTTCCCGGAGCTGTGCAACCCGGGCACCGTCGACCTGGAGCGCGTGGAGAGCGACGACGACGAGCGCGAGCTCCGCGATCTGGTCGAAGCGCACTTCCGGCACACGCGCAGCGAGCGCGCGGAGCAGGTGCTCGAGAAGTGGGCCACCACCCTGCCGACGTTCGTGAAGGTCTTCCCGCGCGAGTACAAGCGCGCCCTGCTCGGCATCGAGTTCGGGAAAGAGAACTACTGATGGGCAAGGTCACGGGCTTTCTCGAGCTGGGTCGAAAGACTCCGCAGCGGCGCGGGGCGAAGGAGCGGATCGAGGACTATCTCGAGATCTACGCGGATCCGCCGGAGGAGTCGATCAAGGCGCAGGCGTCGCGCTGCATGGACTGCGGCGTGCCCTTCTGCAACAGCGGCTGCCCGCTCGGGAACATCATCCCGGACTGGAACGACCTGGTGTACCGCGGCAAGTGGCGCGAGGCGCTCGACCGCCTGCACCGCACCAACAACTTCCCCGAGTTCACCGGGCGCATCTGTCCCGCGCCGTGTGAGTCGGCCTGCGTGCTCGGCATCAACGACGATCCGGTCACGATCGAGTTCATCGAGAAGGCGATCGCCGAGCGCGGCTTCGCCGAGGGCTGGATCGTGCCCGAGCCGCCCGCGCGCCGCTCAGGCCGCACGGTCGCAGTCGTGGGCTCCGGGCCCGCCGGTCTGGCCGCGGCCCAACAGCTGAACCGCGCGGGTCACTGGGTGACCTTGCTCGAGAAGCAGGACCGGCTCGGGGGTCTGCTGCGCTACGGCATTCCCGACTTCAAGCTCGAGAAATGGACGGTGGATCGCCGCACCGAGCTGATGATCGCCGAGGGCGTGCAGGTGCGCACGGGCGTGCACGTCGGCCGCGACGTGTCCGGGCCCGAGCTGCTGCGCGAGTTCGACGCGGTTCTGCTCGCCGGCGGCGCCGAGTCACCGCGCGACCTCCCGGTTCCCGGGCGCGATCTCGACGGCGTGCACTTCGCGATGGACTTCCTCGAGCAGCAGAACCGGCGCGTGGCGGGGGATCGCGTGCCGGAGGCCGGGGCGATCCTGGCGACCGGCAAGAACGTGCTCGTGCTCGGCGGCGGCGACACGGGCTCGGACTGCATCGGCACGAGTCACCGCCAGGGCGCGAAGCACGTGTACAACTTCGAGCTGCTCGAGCGCCCGCCCGAGTCGCGGCCCGACGACGCGCCGTGGCCGGTGCATCCGATGCCGTCGCAGATCCTGCGCAGCTCGAGCTCGCACGAGGAGGGCGGATCGCGCGACTGGGCGATCTCGACCACCGGCTTCTCCGGCGCCGACGGGCGGCTGCAGAAGCTGCACGCGGTGCGCCTGCGCTTCGCTCCGCCCGACGCGACGGGCCGGCGCGCCATGGAGACCGTGCGGGACAGCAATTTCACGCTCGACGTCGACCTGGTGCTGCTGGCGATGGGCTTCGTCGGTCCGGTGAGGGACGACATGCTGAAGCAGTTCGGCGTCGATCTCTCCGAGCGCGGCAACGTCGCCACGCGCGGCTACGCCACGAGCGTCCCGCGCGTCTACGCAGCGGGCGACATGCGCCGCGGCCAGTCGCTGGTCGTCTGGGCGATCGCCGAGGGACGCGAAGCGGCGGCACAGATCGACCGCGACCTCGCCGCGCTGCACGTCGATCGGGATCTCTCGGCCGCGAGTCGCTAGCCTCTCCTCGGCTCGCGCCGAGCCTCGAGAGGGGAGCTTGCTTCGGAAGCACAGTGAGGTGTTGCGTGGGCTGCTCGCGCTGGCGGACCTGGCGCTGGTGGCCGCGGCCTGGCTGACCGCGACCTGGCTGCGCTTCGTGTCCGGCGCGCTGCCCGAGCCGACCCACGGCTACGACCTCGCCGTCTACCCGTGGCTGCTGCTCGGCATCCTCCCCATCTGGCACATCCTGCTGCGCTGGCGCGGCCTGTACGACGGGCATCGCGTGCACTCACTCTCGTCCGAGGTGCGGCGCATCGTCGAGGTGTGCGTGCTCGGCACCGTGCTGCTCGCCACCCTGACCTTCTTCGGCCGACTCGCCTGGGTGTCGCGCCTGACGGTCGCCGTGTTCACCGCCAGCGCTGGCGTATATCTGGTCACTTCACGCGTCGTGCTGCGGCTCGCGCTGCGCCGGCTGCGCCGCCGGGGACGCTTCGCGCACACCGTCCTGATCGTCGGCACCGGCGCGCTCGCGCGCGAGATCCACGCGCGGCTCACCCGGCATCCCGAGCTCGGGTTCCGCGTGTGCGGCTTCCTCGGGCCGTCGTCGGCTGGGCTCGGCGAGGACTCGCCCTGGCTCGGCGGTTACGACGCGCTGCACGACGTCGTGTCGGACCAGGAGATCGACCAGGTCGTGCTGGCGATCGACCGCAGTGACCCCGCGAACCCGCTGAAGCTGCTGCGCGAGCTGCACGACACGACCGCTGCTGTGCGCTTCGTCCCCGACCTGCTCGGCCTCGACACCGTGCAGGGCGGCATCGAGGACTTCGACGGCCTGCCGATGATCCGGCTGATCGAGTCACCGCTGGTCGGCTGGAACGCGGTCGCGAAGCGCGCGGTCGACGTCGTCGGCTCGGCCGCCGCGCTCGTCGCCGGCGTGCCGCTCTTCGCCGCGCTTGCCCTGGCGGTCCGGTGGACCTCGCCCGGCCCCGTCTTCTATCGCCAGGAGCGCATGGGGCTCGACGGCCGCGTGTTCTCGATGTGGAAGTTCCGCACCATGGTCCCGGACGCGGAGCGCGAGACCGGCGCCGTCTGGGCCAGCGCGAACGACTCGCGCCGTACCCCCCTCGGCGCCTTCTTGCGGCGCACGAACCTCGACGAGATCCCGCAGTTCTGGAACGTGCTCAAGGGCGAGATGAGCCTGGTCGGCCCGCGCCCCGAGCGGCCCGAATTCATCCGCGAGTTCCGCGCCGGCCTGCCCGGCTACATGCTGCGCCACAAGGTGAAGGGCGGACTCACCGGCTGGGCGCAGGTGAACGGCTGCCGCGGCAACAC
>DATFUE010000152.1:0-3539 GCA_035261165.1 Myxococcota bacterium | reverse complement strand
GTCGCGGGCGGCGCACGGCGCCAGGACTCGGTCGCCCTCGGGCTCGAGGCCGCCGCGCGCGCGCGTCCGGATCTCGACTGGGTGCTGGTGCACGACGCGGCGCGCTGCCTGGTCGAGCCGGCGGACGCGAGCGCCGTGCTCGCGGCGGCGCGCGCGACCGGCGCCGCGCTGCCCGTGCTGCCCGCGAGCGACACGGTGAAGTGGCTCGACGGGCCGCGGGTCGAGCGCACGCTCGAGCGCGCGCGCGTCGGCCTGGCGCAAACGCCGCAGGCGTTCCGCATCGACGTGCTGCGCGAGGCGCTCGAGAAGGCGTCACACGACGGTGTAGAGGGGACGGACTGCGCCTCGCTGGTCGAGCGGCTCGGCGTGGAGGTGCGGATCGCGCCCGGGCGCGCGGGCAACTTCAAGGTCACCCATCCCGAGGACCTGGCGCGCGCCGAGGCGGTCCTCGCGGCGCGCGAGGCGACCTGATGCGCATCGGGCAGGGCTGGGACCTACACCGTTTGGTGCCGGGCCGCGCGCTGCTGTTGGGCGGCGTGCGCATCCCGCACGCGCGCGGTCTCGCGGGCTTCTCGGACGCCGACGTCCTCGCCCACGCCGTCGGCGACGCGCTGCTCGGCGCGCTGGGCCAGGGCGACCTGGGCGTTCACTTCCCCTCGGGCGATGCGCGCTGGCGCGACGCGTCGGGCGCGCGCCTGCTCGCCGAGATCACCGCGAAACTGGCGCCCGCGGGCCTCGCGATCGTGAATCTGGACGCGACGATCATCGCCGAGGAGCCGCGCCTCGCGCCGTTTCGCATCGAGATCCAGGAGAGTCTCGCGAAGCTTCTCGGCGTCGAGGCGGCCCGCGTGAACGTGAAGCTCAAGAGTACGGACGGCCTCGGCGCGGTCGGGCGCGGCGAGGGGATCGCCGCGCAGGCGATCGTGCTGCTGGAGCGGAGCGCGCGATGAGCGAGCTCCGCCTGTACGACACGATGACCCGCGGCAAGCAGCGCTTCGCGCCGCTCCTGCCGCCGGCGGTGCGCGTGTACGCCTGCGGCCCCACGGTGTACAGCCGCCAGCACCTGGGCAACTTGCGCACCTACGTCTTCGTCGACCTGTTGGCGCGCAGCCTGCGCTACTTCAGCTACGACGTGCGCCTGGTCATCAACGTCACCGACGTCGGTCACTTGCAGAGCGACGCCGACACCGGCGACGACAAGATGGAGAAGGCCGCGCGCGAGGCGAAGCAGAGCGCGCACGAGATCGCGGAGCGCTGGCTGCGCGTGTTTCGCGAGGACCTCGCGAAGCTCAACTTCCACGAGCCCGACGTCTGGTGCAAGGCGACCGAGCACATCCCCGAGCAGATCGAGATGATCAAGGTCCTCGAAGAGAAGGGCTTCACATACCCCGCGGGCGACGGGGTGTACTTTGATACCTCGAAGGACCCGCACTATGGCGAGCTCGCCCGGTTGGACCTCGCGGCACAAGAAGCCACTGCCCGCATCGAGCACGCGTCCGAGAAGCGCAACGTTGCCGACTTCGCGCTCTGGAAGCTGTCGCCCCGGGAGGGGCCGCCGCGCCAGATGGAGTGGGAGAGTCCGTGGGGCCGCGGCTTTCCGGGCTGGCACATCGAGTGCTCCGCGATGAGCACGAAGTACCTGGGGCGTACGTTCGACATCCACACCGGCGGTGCCGACCATATCGCCGTGCACCACACGAACGAGATCGCGCAGTCCGAGAACGCCCTCGACGTGCGCCCCTGGGTGCGCTTCTGGATGCACGCCGGCTGGCTGATGTTCGACGGCGAGAAGATCTCGAAGTCGACCGGCGGCAGCGTGTTGAATCTGGACGAGATGATCGCGAAGGGCTTCGAGCCGCTCGTGTTCCGCTACTTCGCGCTCGCCGGTCACTACCGGCAGCAGCTCACGTTCTCCGACGACGCGCTGCGCGGCGCGCAGGCGTCGTGGCGGCGGCTCGTGAGACACGCGGCCGAGCTGCGCGAGCAGACTTCGAGCGCGGGCGGTGCACTCGCCGAGGAGCTGCGCGGCAAGTTCCGCGCCGCGCTCGCCGACGACCTGAACGCGCCGCGCGCGCTCGCCGTGGTCTGGGAGGCGGTGCGCAGCGACGCGCTCGGCGCGCGCGAGAAGTACGTGCTTCTGTGTGAGTGGGACGAGGTGCTCGCGCTGGGGCTCGGCGACGCGCGCACGGCGCCGGCCGAGGCGGACGCGGAGATCGACGGCCTGGTGCGCGAGCGCGACCAGGCGCGCGCCGCGAAGAACTGGAAGCGCGCCGACGAGCTGCGCGCGAAGCTCGTGGAGCTCGGTGTCTCGCTCGTCGACTCGCCGCAGGGGACTCGCTGGCGCCGTGGCTGACTTCGAGGTCGTCTCCGACTACAAGCCCCTGGGCGATCAGCCGCGTGCGATCGAGGAGATCGTCTACGGCGTCTCGCAGGGCGTGAAGCACCAGACGCTGCTCGGCATCACCGGGAGCGGCAAGACCGCGACCATGTCGTGGGTGATCGAGAAGCTCCAGCGCCCGACCCTGGTCATGGCGCCCAACAAGACGCTCGCGGCGCAGCTCTACGGCGAGTTCAAGAAGCTGTTCCCGAAGAACGCCGTCGAGTATTTCGTCTCCTACTACGACTACTACCAGCCCGAGGCATATCTCCCGACGACGGACACGTACATCGAGAAGGATTCGTCGATCAACGACGAGATCGACAAGCTGCGGCACTCCGCGACGCGCTCGGTGCTGTCGCGGCGGGACGTGATCGTGGTGGCGAGCGTCTCGTGCATCTACGGCCTCGGCTCGCCCGAGACGTACGGGCAGATGCACGCCTACGTCGAGACGGGCACCCACATGCGCCGCGACGACTTCACGCGCAAGCTCGTCGAGATGCTCTACGACCGCAACGACCTCGACTTCCACCGCGGCACCTTCCGCGTCCGCGGCGACGTGGTCGAGGTGTTTCCCGCGTACGAAGACGAGCGTGCGATCCGGGTCGAGTTCTTCGGCGACGAGGTCGACTCGATCTCCGAGATCGATCCGCTGCGCGGCCGCGTGCTCGCGAAGCCGAAGGTCGCCGTCGTGTTCCCGAACAGTCACTACGTCCAGACGCGCGAGCGGCTGGAGCGCGCGATCGAGGGCATCCGCGTCGAGCTCGACGAGCGCATCGTGCGCTTCAAGCGCGACAACAAGCTGCTCGAGGCGCAGCGCATCGAGCAGCGCACCATGTACGACCTCGAGATGCTGGCCGAGATGGGCTTCTGTCACGGGGTCGAGAACTACTCGCGCTGGCTCGACGGCCGCATCCAGGACCAGCCCCCTTATACACTGATCGACTACTTCCCCAAGGACTTCCTGTGCTTCGTGGACGAGAGTCACGTCACGGTCTCGCAGATCGGCGGCATGTTCCGCGGCGACCGGCGGCGCAAGGAGACACTCGTCGACTACGGCTTCCGCCTGCCGTCGGCGCTCGACAACCGTCCGCTGACGTTCGAGGAGTGGGAGGGGCGCGTCGGCCAGGTGCTGTTCGTGTCGGCCACGCCCGCGGAGTAC
>DATFUE010000151.1:0-5153 GCA_035261165.1 Myxococcota bacterium | reverse complement strand
ACCGCGGGCACGCGCGTGTGCACGCGGATCACCTGCACGTGCGGGATCTCGCCCAGCCGGCGCACGATCGCCGCGATGCGGCGCGGCGAGAGCACGAGCGGATCGCCGCCCGAGAGAATCACTTCCCAGATGCGCGCGTCGCCCGCCACGTAGTCCAGCGCGCGCGCCAGCTCGGCGGGCGCGAGCGCGTCGCCGCCGGGCCCCACGCGCTCGCGGCGGAAGCAGAAGCGGCAGTACACCGCGCACGCGTGAGTCGGCTTCAGCAGCACGCGATCCGGATAGCGGTGCACGATGCCCTTCACCGCGCGGAACGCGAGGTCGCCGATCGGATCGCCGAGCTCGTCGGGACCGACGAGCAGCTCGTCCTCGTGCGGCAGAAACTGGCGCGCGAGCGGGTCGCGCGCGTCGGCGGGGTCGATGCGCGCCGCCAGGCCGGGCGTGAGTGCCACCGCCCAGCGCGACGCAACCTGGTGTAGGGCGTCGGCGCGCTCGGCCGGCACCAGCCCCGCGCTCACCAGCTCCGCCATCTCGAGCGTCCGCTTCATTCCTGATCCACCGGCGCGAAGAGCACGTCGTCGATGCGCTCGGCGCCGGTCGCGCACATCACGAGTCGGTCGAAGCCGAGCGCCATCCCCGCGCTCTCGGGCATCCCGTGCCGGAGCGCGGCCATGAAGTCCTCGTCGATGGGATAGCGCTCCCCGTACAGGCGCGCCCTCTCCGCCTGGTCGCGCTCGAAGCGGCGCCGCTGCTCGACGGGATCGGTGAGCTCGCTCCAGCCATTCCCGAGCTCGAGCCCGCAGGCGAAGAGCTCGACGCGCTCGGCGACGGAGGCGTCGCCCGGCTTGGCGCGCGCGAGTGCCGCGAGCTCGATTGGCCAATCGACGAGCAGAGTCGCGCGGCCGATGCCGAGCTTCGGTTCGACCTCGGCGAGGAAGCGGCGGAAGAAGCGGTCCTCGAAGCCCTCGCTCGGGCCGCGCCGCAGGTCCGCGAGCTCGACCCCCGCGTGTTTCACGAAGGCGTCGGCCACGGTGAGTCGCTCCGCCGGCGCGCGCGGGTCGCACTCCACGCCCCGCCAGCGAAACAGCGGGACCCCCGCCGCGTCGGCCGCGATGCGCAACAGACACTCGCAGTCGCGCCACAGCGCCTCGTAGGTCGCGCCGGTTCGATACCACTCGAGCAGCGTGAACTCCGGGTGGTGGGTCGACGAGCGTTCCGCGTTTCGGAACGCGGGCGCGAGCTCGAAGATCCGCGGCAGTCCCGCGACCAGCAGCTTTTTCAAGGTGAACTCGGGCGACGTGCGCAGGTAGAGGGCGCGCTCGGCGCCTGCGTGTGGATCGCGCAGCCGGGTCTCGAACGCGAACAGATGCGGCTCGAGCCCGGGAGAGACTTGCAGCGCGGGTGTCTCGACCTCGAGAAAGTCCTCACTCGCGAAGAACGCCCGCAGCCCGGTCGCGATGCGCGCCCGCGCTTCGAGCGCCGCCCGCCGGAGCGCGAAGCGGTCCGGCTGCCACCAGGGCTCGCGGCTCACCGCGGCAGACTCATGGGGAGCGACTCATGCGCAGCGCAGCTTCCCGAGCTTGGCGCCGTGTTGCAACCATGCGTCGCGGGGCGCAAAACGCGAGAACGCTCCAACTCCGCGAGATCACTGGGGGTTCGTTAACCTGCGCGGCTGGCCAGCGGCTTTTCTGCGCTGGCGCCGCGCTAACGGGCGTCGAGCTTCGCGAGGTACGGGCCGAGATCGGGCGCGAAGGCGGGGTGCGCGCACAGGCGCGCGAAGTGCTCGAGCGCGCGCGGCCGCGAGGCGCGCAGCCCGTCGTCCCAGAGCGGCTCGAGGGCCGCCTCCTCGAGCACCTTGCGGTGAACGCGCTCGGCCGAGAACAGCGCGAGCTCCGCGGCGAAGCAGATGTCCGCCAGTGAGAGTGAGTCGCCCGCGATGAAGGAGCGCGTCGAAGACAGCGCTTGCTCGATCCCACCCAGATACGCGTCGCGCGCCGCGCGCGCCCGCTCGTGCGTCGGCGCCTTGATCTTGCCCGCGGCGAGCTTCAACAGGTAGAGCTGCACGTCGCGCGCGAACACGAGACTCGCGTCGAGGAACGAGTCGATGCGCGAGGCGGAATAGGCGTCGCCGCCGTAGAGCTCGAGCTGCTCCGCGCCGAGCCTGGCCACGGCGCGCAGGATGCTGTTCGACTCGAAGATGCCGAGCTTCCCGTCGGGGCTGAAGGCGGCGGGCACGGTGCCGAACGGGTGGGCGGAGAGGAACGCGTCGGTCTTGTGCAACGTGCCGCCGAAGCCGGTGTGCGCGGAGCGCGCGGTGGCGCTCTGTGACTCGCCGGGCGCGAGCGGGCGGGCGTCGAAGTCCCAGAGCCAGACGCCGAGCTCGCGCGCGTTCGCGCCGCGCACGTCCAGCGACACGCCGCAGAGCCGCGCTGCGATCGTCGCCTTCGCGAGGCGCGGATTCGGCAGATACGAAAACACGCGCAGCACGGGCGCGCCCGCCGCCGCGTGACTCACACCGCCTCCGCGCGCTCCACGCGCGCCGGGGTGTGCTTGTGCCACGGCGTGCCGGCGAGCCAGTCGCGATCCTCGCCCGAGGTCAGGTCGTTCGGCGCGACGCCGGTCTTGGTCCGCGCGCCCTCCGCGCCGGGGAAGTCGACGCCGAGCCCGTTGGGCAGCGAGACGTGACCCGGCTGCATGCGATCGGAGAGCTCGACCGGCACCTCGGCGCTGCCGCGCTTGGTGGAGATGCGCGCGAGCCCGCCGTCGCCGAGGCCGAGGCGCTTCGCGTCGTCGGGGTTCATGCGCAGCGCGCCGGCGCGGTCCTTCCGGCGCCACTCCGGGTTGCGGAAGATCGTGTTCGCGGTGAAGGAACGCCGTTCGCCCGCGGACAGAATGAACGGGAACTCCGCGCTCGCGCCCGGCGCGGGCTCCGCGGCGAGTGAGTCGAGCTCGGGAAAGAGCTCGGGGATCGCGAGCTGGATGCGCTTGTTCGGCGTGTGCACGCGCGCGAAGCTCTCCTCCCAGTCGTCGACCGAGAAGACCACCGCGCTCTTGCTCTCGAGCAGCGCATCGAAGAGCTCGTCCGCGGCGTCGGGTGCCTCGCCCTTGAAGCCCGCCCGATGGAGTGACTCGATCTGCCGCGGCGCGGCGAGCTGACACAGCGCCCACACTGCGGCGCCCTCCGCGAGGCCCGCGGGGAGCAGATCGCCGATCGCCCGGTAGAGCAGGGCTGGCGCCACGCCCAGCAGCCGCGGGTTCGCGGCGATCAGCTCGAAGAACTTGCTGCGGAACGCGAGACGCCCGTCCTCCCAGGCCGCGCGCAGCGCCGCGACCGCGTCCTGGGGCAGCGCGCCGAGCGCCTCGCACAGCCGCGCGTGCAGCTCGGCCTCCGAGAACAGACCGGGCAGCGGCGCCATCAGCGCCTTGCGCAGGTGGAAGTAGTTGTGCGGGAACTCGAAGTTGAAGAACGTCGCCTCGGCCTTCTCGAACTGACTCGCGACCGGCAGCACGTAGTGCGCGAGCCGCGCGGTCTCGGAGAACGCGACGTCGATCACGACCACGAGCTCGAGCTTCGCCAACGCCTCGCGCATGCGCGTGCTGTCCGCGAGTGAGTGCGCGGGGTTCCCGCTCTCGACCAGGAGCGCGCGGAAGCGCTTCGGGTGGTCGGTGAGGATCTCCTCGGGGATCACGTTGCACGGCGTGAGCCCGCCGATGATGCGCGCCCCGGTCACCGGCGTCTTGCGGCCGTCGTCGCCGCCGCCCGCGAGCGCCACGAACGTGCTCGGTCGGTAGCCGGCGCCCTTCTTGCCGAAATTTCCCGTCAGCAGAACGAGCAGCTTGTGCAGGTACGAGACCAGCGTGGAGTGCAGGTTCATCTGCACGCCGAGGTCCTCGAAGGTCGCGACGCTCTCGGCGCTGGCGATGCGCCGCGCGGTCGCGCGGATCAGCTCCTCCGGCACGCCGGACTTCTCGGCGTAGGACGCGACGTCGAGTGTTTCGAAGTGCGGCAGCACCTCGTCCAGCCCGTCGGCGTGCGCGGCGAGCCAGTCGCGCTTCTCGAGCCCCTCCTGGACGATCACGCCGACCATGGCGGCGAGCAGGAACGCGTCGCCGCCGGGCTTCACCTGCAGGTGCACGTCGGCCATCTCGGCGGTCTCGGTGCGGCGCGGGTCGATCACGATCAGGGTGCGCTTCGGATCGTTCGAGATCTCCTTCAGGGTGACTCGCGCGCGCGGGATGCTGTGCGAGAACCAGGGGTTCTTGCCGATGAACAGCGCCACCTCGCAGTGGTCGAAGTCGCCGCGCGAGTAGCCGCCGACCATCTTCGTCGCGACCCAGAACTCGCCCGTCTTCTCCTGCGAGAGCGCGCTCGCCTGGTAGCGCATGCCCAGGGCCGCCTTCGTGGCGCGGCCATACGCCCCGGGCAAGTGATTCCCCTGTCCGCCGCCGCCGTAGTAGAAGATCGACTCACCGCCGTGCGCGTCGCGCAGCGCGGCGAAGCGCGCAGCGACTTCGCGGATGGCGGTGTCCCAATCGATCTCCTCGAAGCTCCCGTCCGCGCGCCGGCGCAGCGGCTTCGTCAGGCGATGCGGGCCGTTCTGATAGAAGTCGAGGCGCGAGGGCTTCTCGCACGCGTAGCCCTTCGAGATCGGGTGCGCATCGTCGCCGCGCACGCGCGCGATCCGGCGGCCGTCCTCGCCGCCGAGCTGCACCTCGATGCCGCAGTTGCACTCGCACAGGATGCAGGCCGTCGATGTCCATACAGTCATGAGACGTTCCTTCAGCGCGTGGGTAGGGTGCCCACGCGCTCCGCTGTACTTACCAGTTCTCCCCAAAGGGCCGAAGGTCGAGCTCGAAGGTCCAGGCCGAGCGCTCCTGGTGCACCACGTGGTGTACGGCGTCGGCGATGCCGGCGGGCTGGATGAAGTAGTCGTCCGGACGATCCGGGAACGCGCGCCGCGTCCAGGGCACGTCGATCACCGAGTCGATCACCAGGTAGGCCACGTGCACGCCCAGCGGCCCCAGCGAGCGCGCGAGTGACTCGGCCAGGATGCGCTGCGCGGCCTTGGTCGGCGCGAAGCCCGCGAAGCCGGCCTTGCCGCGCCACGCGGACGTGTTGCCGGTGACGACGATCGCGCCGCCCCCCGCCGCGACCA
>DATFUE010000150.1:0-9273 GCA_035261165.1 Myxococcota bacterium | reverse complement strand
GCTCGCGTCGACCGTGCCGCTCGCCTCTCGGAGTCCCGCGGCCGTTTGCTCGCGTGAGAGCGCGGCGTACTTCACGAGACCGACCTGCAGCTCGACCAGCGGCCTCTGGTAACGCAGCCCCGCCGCCTCGAGCTGGGCGAGCGAGATGTCCTGCGTGAGGTTCCGCGTCAGCAGCGCGCTGGACAACGCGATCGGAAGCAGGAAGGACGCGCCCATGAGCAGCAGCATCCGCCCGACCGACATCCGCTCCAGCCCCATCTACTCCTCACCGTCCGACACAAAGTCGGCAATCGGTGATTCGGACGGATCAGCGACGAACTGATGTCGCTGCGGCGGCGCGCGGGGACGAGTGACTCGAGCGCGGAGTCAGGCGCGTCGCGAGCGCTTGGCGAGCAGCAGGCAACCCGCGGCCATCAAGAGAGCCGTCCCGGGCTCCGGCACGACCGAGCTCGCGGGTTTCCGAGACCGACCCCAAGTCAACGTCGTCGCGATCTTCCCCGCCGACGACGCGCTTCGGCTTCTCGTGGCGCCGACGAGAATCCCGAAGAAGATCGTATCGTCGATCACCATCGCCGGGTTGTTCTTGCCCGTGAACAGACCCGCCGTGTCCTGATTCACGTCGAACCAACCGCCGAGAGTCCCGTAAGCGGTGGTCAGGTTCACGTCCTGCTGGTCGTTCTCGACGCTCCGCGTCCGTCCGAAGGGAATCGGGTCCGCGCTGGCCGAGCCAGCGAGCAGGCCCAGAGCGGCGGCGAGGGCGATCCAGCGACAGGTCGATTTCACGCCCCCATCCTATCCGATCGGACCGAACTTCTGCCAGCGAGGGAAAAACGGCCGCGAATCGCTCACTTGGCGCGGGTCTGCCGCTCGACCTCGGCGTCGAGACTCTGGGTGTCCCAGGCCTCGTCGGGGGCCGCGATCTGATGCATCGCGAGGTCGCGGGCGAGCATGTCTTCGACCAGGGCGCGGCGCGCGTTCACGGCGGAGCGAAACTCGGGCGAGTCACCTTCGCCCCAGACCTCGAACATGGCGCGGAGATTGCGCTCGTCGTGGCGGCGGAACAGGCCCGCGGCGCGCTCGGCCTGATGCCCGCGCCAGCCGAGCGCGCGCAGCGCAGCGGTGCCGAGGCGCAGCGCGCCTTCGAAGGTCTCGCGCTCGACCGCGTCGACCTTGCGCTTCATGAGCTCGTAGAGGTGACCGCGGTCGAAGGCGCGCGCGAGCACCTTCAGCTGCGGGAACTCCTTGCGCGCGACCTCCGCGATCTCGAGGGCCTTCTCCTTGTTGTCCACGGCGATCACGATCAGCTTCGCGTCCGCCGCCCCCGCGGCGCGCAGCAGATCCACGCGGCTCGCGTCGCCGTAGTTCGCCTTGTTGCCGAAGCTGCGCACGGACTCGACCTGGTCGGCGCTGTGCTCGAGGATCGAGGTCGAGTAGCCGTTGGCGACGAGCACGCGATGGACGATCTGACCGAAGCGGCCGAAGCCGGCGATGATCGCGTGCGGTGTGTCGACGAGCGGAAGGTTCGCCGGCGCGGCGCGAGTCACTGACTCGGCGAGCGCGCTCGCCGCGCGCGAGCCGAGCACGAAGAGGAGCGGCGTCAGCGCCATCGAGAGCGCCACCGCGGCGACGAGCGGACCCGCGACCGAGGCTGGCACCACGCCTCCGGTCTGCGCGAACGCGAACAGCACGAACGCGAACTCGCCGCCTTGCGCGAGCGCGAGCGCGATCATCAGCGCGTCGGGCCGCGGGCGCCCGAAGGCGCGCGCGAGCACGTACAGGGTTGCGGCATTCACCGCGACCAGACCGGCGACGAGCGCCAGAATCAGCAGCGGGCGCGCGAGGATCAGCGGGAAGTCGATCCCCGCGCCCACCGAGATGAAGAACAACCCCAGGAGCAGCGCGCGGAACGGCTCGATGTCGCTCTGCAACTCGTGGCGGTACTCGCTGTCGGCGAGCACGACGCCGGCCACGAACGCGCCGAGCGCCGGCGAGAGCCCCACGCTCTGCATCAGCAGCGCGACGCCGACGACGAGCGCGAGCGCGGCCGCGGTGAAGATCTCGTTCAGGCGCAGCCGCGCGATCCAGCGGAACAGCGGCCGGGTGAGCAGCCGCCCGCCGAGCACCACCGCGCCGACCGCGGCGAACACCGCGAGCGTCTGCGCCCAGGCGGGCAGGCTCGCGAGCGGACCCCCGTGCGCCTCCGCGCCCGCCGTCGTCGCGAGCAGCGGGAAGAGCGCGAGCATGGGAATCACCGCGATGTCCTGGAACAACAGGACCGAGAACGCCGCGCGCCCGAAGTCCGTCGCCGCCAGCCCCTTCTCGCGCAGACTCTGCATGACGATCGCCGTGGACGAGAGCGACAGGATGAACCCCGCCGCCACCGCGACCCGCCACTCGAGGCCGAGCAGCATCCCTACACCGGAGAGCGTCAACCCTGTCGCCACCACCTGCGCGCCGCCCAGCCCGAGGATCGCCGTGCGCATGCGCCAGAGCAGCGCCGGCTCGAGCTCGAGACCGATCAGGAACAGCATGATCACGACGCCGAACTCGGCGGCGTGCATCACGCTCTCCGGATCGCCGACGAAGCCGAGCCCGAACGGCCCGATTAGCGCCCCCGCGACGAGATAGCCGAGCACCGAGCCGAGCCCGAGCCGGTCGGCGATCAGCACCGAGACCACCGACGCCGCGAGGAACACGAACGCCTGACTCAGAATGTCGTGGCCCATGGCCCGCCCCTCACCCGTCGCGCTGCAGCGCGAGAATTCGCTCGCGGTAGCGGAGCGCCGCGTCGACCAGCTCCGTCTGACCCGCCAAATGGCTCGCGTGCAGCACGAACGGCGTCAGCCAGCGCATGTTGCACAGCTGCACGGTCGCCTCGAACGGGCGCATGAACTCCTCGACCGAGAAGCGATTCTCCCCCCGCGGGCCGTAGCTGTCCTCCCGCCCCCCCGACGTGATCGCCGACAGCCACGTCTTCCCCGCGAGCGCCGTCCCGCCCTCGCCGTACGCCCACCCGTGCGTCAGCACGAGATCGATCCACTCCTTGATCAGCGCCGGCGCCGAATACCAATAGAACGGGTGCTGTGCGACGACCGCGTCGTGCGCCGCGAGCAACCCCTGCTCCCGCGGGACGTCGACCATCAGGTCCGGGTATGCCTCGTACAGATCCTGAAGCGTGACCCCCTCGAGCCCCCGAACGGCGTCCAGCATCGCGCGATTCGCCCGCGAGCGGTGGAACGCCGGGTGTGCGAAGAGGATGAGGACGCGCCGGGGCACAACGGAAGCATAGGGACGCGAGACGGCTTTTGTCCGGCGGCGAGCCCTCCCAATAACCGTGAGTGAGTCGTTAGCAGTCGCTCACAACCCGCGCGGCGACGCCGCAGCGCGCGCCGCGCGGTAGTCCATCCGTACTACGACATGTGTGGGATTTCGCTTGGCGCGCTCGCAGAGCAACGTGCCGGGGGTGGCCCGGAGGCTCGTCATGGCGACGCGGTGGTGTTGCGCGCTCCTATGTCTCGCGATCGGAACGGCGCTCTGCGCGACCGCGCGGGGCGACGATCGGAGCCTCATCGAGAGACTGGGCGGGTTTCGGGTTTGCGCCCACCGCGGCGGCTATTTCTACGCCGACTCGAACACCGTCGCTCGCTTCGGAACGGCCCTGCGCCAGGGCGTCGACATCGTCGAGACCGATCTCCAGGTCTCCAGCGACGGCGTGCCGTTCCTCTTTCACGACACCGATCTGAGCCCCGCCACGGACTGCCGGGGCCCGATCTCGAAGCACTCGGCCAGCAGCATCGAGCATTGCCACTTGCGCAACCTCGACCAAGGCCCGGACCGCTTCGAGACGGCACTGCAGTGGTCGCGAGGCCGCGTGGTGATCGATGCCGAGTTGAAATCACCGATGGTCGTGCAGCCCGCGATCGATCTGGTGCGGCGCTACTCGGCCTACGAGTGGGTTTACTTCCAAGTAGGGGCGGGCGTTCGCCTGTACGAGCAAGCGCGCGCCTACGACGGCTACGTTGCGCTGGAGGCGGCCCCGCAAGGTCGAGACGCTCAGCTGGCCCTGGACCACCTCTTGGCGATCCGCGATCCGCGGCTCGTCAGCCTGCAGCTCCACCCTGACCTCGCGACCCGCCCCAACCTCGAGGCGATACGACGGAGCGGCAAGGTCGCCTCCGCGGACGCATTCCGCTTCGGGATCGAACGGCGCGTCAGGATCTGGCCGTTCGAGCGCGTCGCATTTTGTACCGATCTCTACCAGCTCGGGATCAACATCGCGGTCACGAACGTGCCCGAATCGTGCGTGGAACAGAGGACCGCGGCGCAGTCCTCGTCCCCGGCACGGAGCCGGTCCGCGAACCAAGGTGACCCAGCGAAGCCGATCGACTCACGGAGGCCCGACCCGTGAAGAGAGTCACTCTCGCGATCAGCATCGCTCTCGCAGCTTCGCTCCCGGTGCTGCATGCGCAGGCGGGCGAGAAGAAGCTCCAGGAGGGCGAGGTCCCGAAGCCGGTCATCGAAGCGGTGAAGAAGAAGTATCCCAAGGCAAAGCTGCTCCATTTCGAGCACGAGACCGACGATGGCCAGAGCGTCTTCGAGGTCGGCCTCGCGAGCGCGAACGGGAGGATGGAGGTCGAGCTCTCGCCCGACGGGAAGATCCTGGAGGAGGCCGTGCTGATCGCGACGCGCGATCTGCCGGCCGAGGTCAAGAAGGGGCTGGCCAGCTCCAAGTACGTCAAGTGGACGATCAAGCACGTCCAGCGAGTCATCGTCGAGGAGAAGGCCGACTCACCGACCTACGAGGTTCTGGTGGCCGACGATGGCGGAATGACCGAGTTGGTCATGGACAAGGCCGGGGTGATCACCAAGGAGGAAGTGAAGCATGGCGACGAAGACGACGATTGAGCGATTGATTGTTTGCCTGCTGGCACCCACCGCGGTGGTCGGGTGCGTGGCCCTCGGCCTCAGCGCGGCAGACTATGACCCGAAGATCGATCCAGCGAACTTCCAGATGCAGGTCGACAACCCGTACTATCCGTTGGTTCCGGGAACGACTTACAAGCTGATCGAGGTGGCGTTGGGCGAGAAGAGCGACAACGACATCACCGTCACGCACGACACGAAGATGATCATGGGAGTGAAGTGTGTGGTCGTGCACGACGTGGTGACCAAGAACGGTGCGCTGGTGGAAGACACCTACGACTGGCTCGCGCAGGACAGGCAGGGAACAGTTTGGTACTTCGGCGAAGCGACCCAGGAGATCAGCCCGGGCGGCGCCGTCAGCACGATGGGCTCATGGGAGGCGGGAGTCGGCGGGGCTCAACCGGGAATCCTGATGCCGGCACACCCGGTCCCGAGCGAGCCTTACCGCCAAGAGTACGGCCTCGGAGTGGCGGAGGACATGGGCCAGGTCACGGCGGTCGGAGAAACGGTCACGGTGCCCGCGGGCACCTTCAAGGATTGCGTGCGCACCCTGGAGTGGTCGCTGCTGGAGCCGGGCAACGAGAAGAAGTGGTATTGCAAGGGCGTCGGTGTCGTTCGCAGCGAAGCGACGGCGGGTGACGTGGCAACGCTCATCTCGATCACACGGGAATGACAGGTGAACGCTCGCCCGGGACGTGTAGTCCTCTGCGGATTCCTGGTCATATGTGGTGTGGTCGCGGGGGCCAGCCCGGGGCTCGCGCAATCCACCATCTACAAGACGCGCAAGTCGGCCTCGTCCACATGGTCGACGGTACTGCCGCTCACGATCGGATCAGCGTTCGAGTTCGAGTCCAACAAAGAGCAGACGGAGTGGGGCTTCCCGATCCTCATCCAATACAACTTCACCGAGACGCTGCAGATGAGCCTCGAGCCGACCTTCGGTCACATCAAGGGGAACACCGAGGACGTGCGCACGGTGGGAGGAATGGGCGACCTCGAAACGTCGATCGACTGGGAGTTCATGCGCGAGCGCCGCTGGAGGCCCGCCGTCGGCTTCGAAGGCACGATCCGCTGGCCGACCGCCAGTGATCCAGACCTCGGGAACCGCAATCACGATTACACCGTCGGGCTCGTGCTCAGCAAGGACGTGGTGTTCTTCGACGTCGACTCCAACGTGCTCTACACCTTTTCAGGTGATCGCGACCAGCAGTCCTTCCTCGAGGTCTCGGTCGCCGCGTCGTACCCGCTGAGCCGCTGGTTCGAGCTCGACGCGGAGTTCGTCCAGACGATCGAGACCGGCAAGGGCCGGAGCGACAGACCCAGCGAGGTCACCTTCGGCTTCGGCTGGCACGTCAACAACTTCGTGACGATCGAGTACGGCACGACGGTCCGCAGCGACGGAACCTGGCAGGAGCTCCTCGGCTGGCAGTACAGTTTCGGTGGAAACGACTGACGGGGCGACACCTGAACCCGAGCGGACGTGTGCCCACTGCGGCTCTCGCGGCCCTGACATGTGCGCTCTTTGCGCTCGTGTTGATCGCCCGCTGGCCTCTGTTGAGTCGGCCGTTCTCTTCGGAGGGGGAGGCGCGGGAGGCGCACGTCATCGCCGACGTCGTGCGGGAAGGTCACTGGATCGCGCCCTACCCGAACGGTGACTGGATCCCGACCAAGGGACCTCTCCTCTATTGGTGGGCCGGCGCCGCGGCGAGCGTGTTCGGACTCACCGAGCGCGTGCTCCGGCTCTCCGTCGCCGCGCTGAACTTCGGCACGATCCTCGCGACCGCATGGTTCGGCCAGCTGCTTGGCGCGCCGCGCGCGGGCTGGCTCGCTGGGGCGATGCTCGCGACCTGCTTCCTGTTCTCCGGGTACACGTTCTATCTGCGCGTCGACCCGGGGCTCGTGCTCTGCACGACACTCACACTCGCCTCGTTCGCCTGGGGAGTCGCGCGTCCCGAGCGGAGACGGATCGCCGACCTCGCGAGTCACGTCGCGCTCGCCGGCGCGCTGTTCGCGAAGGGAATCCCGGCTGTGCTGCCGACCTTGCTGCCGATCGCCGCGGTGCTCGCGTGGCAGCGAGACACCGCTCGCCTGCGCACGTGGGGATTCTCCGCGCTGCTGCTCGGCGCGATCGCGGCCGTGAAGCTCGGCTCTTCGGCCAGCGCCGCCGTCCTCGTGCTGGCGGCCGTGGTGGCTCTGTGGCCTTGGGTTCGCGCGCCGCGTCCCGGAGCAGAGCCGCTGCTCGATCTGATTCCCGGCCTGGTGCTCGCCGGCGCGCTCTCCGGCTGGGTGGCGCTCGCGGATGCGCGCTATCCGGTTCCCTACCTCGCGCGCGCCGTCGACGACAGCTTGAACCGCGTGGGCCAGACGATGCACGGCGATCCGTTCCTGAAACCACCTTGGTTCTATCTCCCGCGTTTCCCCGGGGACTTCTTTCCGTGGTCGATCTTCCTGCCCGCGGCCGTAATCGCCGCGGTTCAGAGTGTGCGACGCAACCCACGAGACCTCCGCCTGCTCGCACTGGTGTGTCTGCTCGGCGGCTTCGTGGTTTTCTCGGCCATCGCCTACAAGCGGAAGGTCTATCTCCTGCCGCTCTACCCAGCGGCGGCCGTGCTCGTGGGTCTCCTCTTCGCGACACCCGAGGAGCGCGCGCAGCAACGCGGGCTCGACGCCTCTCTCGCGGTCGTCGTCGCGCTCGGAGTCGCCGCGGCGTCCGCGGCGGCGCTCGACCTCGCGACGCGCGCGGTTCACGAAGGGGGGCTGCTCCCCGCAGCGCGAGACAGCAGCTCGGTCGAGGCGCTTCGCGCGCACTGGGTGCTCGTCGACCTGGCGCTGCTCGCGGCCGGACTGCTCTGGGCAAGCGCGCTCCGTGTCTCGCGCCGGCGCGGGAGCACACTGGCTTCCCTCGCGATCGCGGCGGGCATGGCGCTGCTCCTCGCGGGTCCCACGACCCTGATCGAGTTTGCGAACGCGAGCCGCGCGCAGACACCGGACATGTTCGCTCTGGACGTCCGCAGCGCGCTTCCGCCTGCAGCCGAGCTGCGCTTCGCACCCCGCATTCGCGACGAGGGCCTCCTCTTCTATCTCGGCCGCCGCGTTCCGGCGACCCCGGACGATGAACTGGCGCGCGTGCTCGAGGCCGCCCCGCCCTCCGGGCTGTATCTCATCGCGCGGAACGCGCGCGTGGTTCCCGAGAGCGCCCATCTGCACGTGACGACCCTCGCGCGGGGCGTGGGCAGCAACGGGCCGCTCGTTCTGCTGCGCGTCGCGCACTGAGCAACCCGCCGTCGAGGCCCGAGCCAAAGCTCAGGGTCGGATCTGGCGCTCCCAGCGGAACGGCCCGAACGCGGTCGGAGTATCTCCATTGGCTCTCGGGTCGACCGTCAACTTCAGCCACTCGAGCGGAAAGGTGCTGCCGTGGACGACCACGCGGCGGAAGTTGGGCACCTCGTACCCTGGATGGATGTAAGCCACGGACGTGCAGGCGGTGGCCGGTTCCCAGGTGCAGGGGGCCGTCGACGAGAGCGGGTTCTCGGAGCGGTAGACGTGGGAGTCTCCGTTGAACATGAGCACCGGCTGCGCGAGGTCCGCGGTGTGCGACGCGATGCTCTGGACGAACGGCTCGTAGCCGGTCTGATGGGCGGCGCCCTTCTCGGGATCCCACATGTCCGCCTGGGCCGCGATCACGACGCCCTTTGCGCGCGCGAACTTCGCCAGCCTGAACGCGAGGTCGAGCCAGCGGAGGTCTGCTCCCGTGCGCTCCTCGCGGGCCCGGGTCTGCGCGGGAGTCTCCGTCGGCGCGCCGTACCAGACGTCGGTGTCGTTGTTGGAGCCGCCGGGCAGATCGATCGCGACGAACACGACACCCTCCCGGAGCCAGAGCACGTTCTCGACGAACTTCTCGTCCGCGGGAAAGTGGCGGTCGAAGGCCAGCGATTGCGAGAGCACGAGCTCTTTGTGCGCCCCGAGCGTGAGATTGGGGTGCGGGAAGAAGATCGAGCGGATCAGCTCGAGATTCGCGACGGGATCGCCCTTCGCATAGTCGACCGGGTTGCCGCCGGCGTCGAGCACGTAGTCGATCTGCTGGGTGGTCGGGTTGTAGGCGCCGCCGCCCTCGGCTTTCTTGTGACAGTCGCTGGTCTCGTTGTCGCCCGGCGTGTACACGAGCGGGTCGACGAACCGGGTCCAGAGGTTGTACACGGACTGGTCGTAGGCCTGCGTGCAGAACTGCTTGCCGGAGTGGATGTCGCCCACTTGCATCACGAGATCGACATCGGGATCGGCGTTGATCGAGTCGATGAACGCGGGCGAGGCGATGAACTGGTCCGTGTCCGTGGGAGAGACTCCATACGG
>DATFUE010000149.1:0-4962 GCA_035261165.1 Myxococcota bacterium | reverse complement strand
TGGAACGGCACGCCGTGGAAGTGCTCGATCACGTTCGGGCCGCTGTTGCCGAGCCCGACGATCACGCGGCCGCCGGAAAGCTCGTCGAGCGTGGCGAAGTGCTGCGCGAGCGCCGCGGGCGTGCGTGAGTAGATGTTGACGATGCCGGTCCCGAGCTTGATGCGCGTCGTGCGCTCAGCCACCTGAGTCAGCAGTGAGAACGCATCGCGACCCCAGGCTTCTGCCGCCCAGAGTGAATCAATCCCGGCATCTTCCGCGAGCTTCGCGCGCGCAAATGCGCGCTCGCGATCGAGATTTCCCTGCCAGTCGAACCCGATGCCGATGCGCCGCGCCATACTCGCCTCCTGCGTTTCCGCGCGCCCAGTTTGACAGAAGTTTCACCAGGAATGCGCGGCCCCGATCCGATCCGGACCCTAGAGTTCCGGTCCCGGAGGTCCCCCGATATGAGTGCCCCTGCCGATGCTCTCCCCGAGTCGTTGCAGCTGCCGGCCGACGGCGTTCTGGCGCGCAAGCAATTGCTGCCCACGCTGATCTACTGGGGCCTACACGCGCTGGCGTTGGCCGTGATCCTGACGCCGCCGTCGGGCGAAGTGCTGCTGCTCGCCGCGCTCACCTTCTGGGTGCGACTGTTCGCGATCACTGCGGGTTACCACCGCTACTTCGCGCACCGCGCGTTCCGCACCAGCCGCGCGTTCCAGTTTCTGCTCGCGCTGGTCGGCGCGAGCGCGACGCAGAAGGGGCCGCTCTGGTGGTCGGGCGGGCACCGCCGGCATCACCGCTATTCGGATCAGCCCGGCGACATGCACTCGCCGCGCGAGGGCTTCTGGTATTCGCACCAGGGCTGGATTCTCGACACGAGGTGGGAGCGCACGGAGCTCGAGAACATCCGCGACTTCGCGCGCTTTCCGGAGCTCGTGTGGCTGAACCGCTGGCACTTCGTGCCGCCGATCGCGCTCGCGATCGCCTGCACCGCGATCGCCGGCTGGCCGGGCGTGCTCTGGGGCTACGTGTTCTCGACGGTGCTCCTGTGGCACACGACTTACTCGATCAACTCACTCGCGCATCGCTGGGGTAAGCAGCGCTACGAGACCGGCGACGACAGCCGAAACAACTGGATGTTGGCGCTCCTCACCCTGGGCGAGGGCTGGCACAACAACCACCACTGGTTCATGAACTCGGCGCGCCAGGGCTTCTTCTGGTGGGAGGTCGACATCACGTACTACGCGCTGCGCGCGCTCGCGCTCGTCGGCATCGTGTGGGACCTGCGCGAGGTGCCGGAGAGGTTCCTCCGCCCCGGCGATGAAGCGATCGCGCCGTTCACTGAACTCGAATCGTCGCCTTCTTGATCTCGAGCTTTTCCTTCGTCCGCCCGCTCTGAGATCCGGCGGCCTCTAGCGCCTTCAAGGTGGCCTCGCCCTTCGTGACTTCGCCGAAGACGGTGTGCTTGCCGTTCAGGTAGTCGGTCGCCACGAAGGTCAGGAAGAACTGACTCCCGTCCGTGTTCGGGCCGGCGTTCGCCATCGACAGGATGCCCCCCTTGTCGTGCTTGGCGTTCGGCGAGAACTCTCCGCCGTACACGTACCCCGGCCCGCCCATGCCGCTGCCGGTCGGATCGCCACCCTGCGCCATGAAGCCGGGAATCACGCGGTGGAACACCACGCCGTCGTAGAAGCCCAGGCGCGTGAGATAGATCGTGCTGGTGACGTGCATCGGCGCGACGTCGCTGCGCAGCTTGACCTCGATCGGGCCCTTGTTGGTCTCGAGGTCCCAGTAGTAGGTCTTCTTCGGGTCGAAGCTCACCTTCTCGGGCTTCGGGAGGTGCTGCTTCCAGTCGGCCTTCGTCTTGTCGACCTTGGCCGTCGAGATTTGCGCGTCGATCGCCGCAATGGCCGCATCGGAGTCACCCATCGTCTTCTCCCCCGCGGCGAACGCCGCTCCGTTGAACGCAAAGCAAGCCGCGAGCGCCGCGGCGAGATACGAGCGAATCATTCGGTCTCCTTCAGCAGAGGTCGAGCCCGAGGTTCCGGGCGATGATGCGCTTCATGATCTCGTTGGTGCCCGCGTAGATCGATTGCACGGCGGCGTCCGCATAGTCGGTCGAGATCGGGTACTCGCGCATGAATCCGTAGCCACCGTGGAGCTGCAGACACTCGGCGGTGAGTCGCTTCTGCAAGTCGGTCGTCCACCACTTGCCCATCGAGACTTCGGACACGATCGAGTCCTTGCGCACGTGCGCGACCAGCAGCTTGTCGGTGAACGCCTGGCCGACCTCGACCTCCGTCGCCAGCTCCGCGAGCTTGAACTGCGTGTTCTGGAAGCCGGCGATCGGCTGCCCGAACGCGCGCCGGCTCTTCACGTACTCGAGCGTGTCGTCGAGCGCGCGCCGGCACGAAGCCATCGACGCGACCGCGATCGAGAGCCGCTCCTGTTGCAGGTTCTGCATCAGCTGCCTGAAGCCGCGGCCGGGGACGCTACCGAGCACCGCGTCCGAGGGCACGCGACAGTCCTGGAAGAACAGCTCACTCGTGTCCTGCCCGCGCAGCCCGAGCTTGTCGAGCTTGCGCCCGCGCACGAAGCCGGGCGCGCTCGCCTCCACGAGCAGGAGACTGATCCCGCGGTGCGGCGGGTCGGCGCCCGGATCGGTCTTCGCGACGACGATGAACAGGTCGCCGATCTGCCCGTTCGAGATGAACGTCTTCGAGCCGTTCAGCACGTACGAGTCTCCGTCGCGGATGGCGCTGGTCTGCACGTTCGCGAGATCGGAGCCGGTGCCGGGCTCGGTCATCGCGATGCCGAGCAGCACGTCGCCCGCAATCGCGCCCGGGAGATACTTCTCCTTCTGCGCCTCGGTGCCGAACTCGCTGAGATACGGCATGCAGATGTCGGAGTGCAGCGACATCATCAGCCCGTGCGCTCTGAGATAGGAGAGCTCCTCCATCACGATCGCGTCGTAGAGGAAGTCCGCGCCCGCACCGCCGTACTTCTCGGGCGCGTTCGCGCCGAGGAAGCCCTCGTCGCCCATGCGCTTCCAGCTGGCGCGGTCGCTCATGCCCTTCTCGTTCCAGCCGGCGATCTTCGGCTCGATCTCGGCGGCGGCGAAGCGCTTGAACTGCGCGCGGAAGAGCTCGTGCTCGTCGCTGAAGATGTCGCGCTTCATGGGGCAGCCTCCTCGCCGGAGCGCATTCTGGGAGTTATCCGGCGCGGCCGCTAGTGCCCCGGCGGCGCGGCGCGCTCGAGCGGGCGCGCGGCGCGGGCCGGCTGCGGAACGCGCGCCGGTACGCCTGCGGGCTCGTGGCGACGACCCGGCGGAAGTGCTCGCGGAAGGCGGTGACCGAGCCGAAGCCGACGTTCGCCGCGACGCGCTCCACCGAGTGCCCGGTCGTCTCGAGCAGCAGCTGCGCGCGCCGCACGCGGGCGCGCAGCAGCCACTGGAGCGGCGTGGTCCCGGTCTGCTCGCGGAAGCGGCGATTCAGGCTGCGCACGCTCAGGGCGGCGCGGTGCGCGACGTCGGCCAAGGTGAGCGGCTGGTGGAGGTTCTCCTGGAGCCAGAGCAAGAGCGGCGCGAGGGATGCCCCGTCGGCCGTCGGCGGAACGTGCACGATGAACTGTGTCTGGCCGCCGTCGCGCTCGAGCGGCATCACCGAGAGGCGCGCGGCCTCGACGGCGACGGCGGAGCCGTAGTCGAGCCGCACCATGTGCAGGCACAGGTCGAAGGCCGCGGCCGCGCCCGCCGAGGTGAGCAGCTGACCCTCGTCCACGTAGAGCACGTCGGGCTCGACGCGAATTCTCGGGTAGCGGCGCGCGAGCTCGCGGGCGCCGAGCCAGTGGGTCGTCGCGCGCAGCCCGTCGAGCAGGCCGGTGGCCGCAAGCAGAAACGCGCCGCTGCAGACCGAGGCCACGCGCGTCCCGCCCGCGGCGGCTTTCCGAACCGCGCGCACCAGCCGCTCCGGCAGCGGAGCGCTCGGATCGATGATCCCCGGAAGGATGATGGTGTCCGCGCGCGCGAGCTCCTCGAGCCCGTGCCGCACCTGCATGCGGAACAGGCCGACGTCGACCTCGCGGGCGGTGCCGCACACGCGCACCCGGTAGCCGGGACGACCTCCGGGGAGGCGCGCGCAATCGAAAACGGCGCAGGGAATCGCCAGGTCGGCGGGGACGGTGCCGTCTGTCGCCACGATCGCCACCCGGTGCATGGCTGAATCTTGAATGAACGACGGGTTCCCGCCAAGTCCATTTCAGTGCCCCGCGACGGGGCCCCCGGCCCCTTTTGAGTCACTCGAGGCGACCTGGCCAGAAATTCAGGTCGGGGCGAGGGGCTCCGCGGAGTAGAACTGGCGGTACCAGCGGCGGAAGCGCCCGAAGTCCTTCTCGGGCTCCGCGAGCAACGGGCGCTCGCGGTAGATCTTGTTCGACCAGATGGGGATGTCGAGGTTGTAGTCGTTCACGTAGAAGTCGAAGAAGCCCTTCACCACGTCCGGGTTGCAGCGCTTGTGGGCGTAGTAGCGGTGCATGATGTGCAGGTTCTCGGGGCCGACCGGAGTGAGTGCGTTCACCGCGATCCCGTCCATCTCGCCGCGGAAGCGCGTGTACAAGAAGCCGGGTCCCGAGTTGAACGAGTCGACGTCCGTCGTGACCGAGGCGGTCGCGGCCTGATCCTCGGCCGCGGTGTCGACGTCGATCTTCAGCCGGTAGTACGGCCCGTCCGGCTCCCAGTGAATCGCCTTGCACTTCCAGCCGTGCAGCGTGGCGAAGTGCGCGAAGTCGACGCCGTTCTCCATGATTTCCTGCGGGTGACTCTTGATCGTCCACTCGTGCGTGCGGTGGAGCTCGTAACTCGGATCGAGAATCTCCGGCACGACCTCGGGCTGCCACTCCGGCTCTTTTCCCTCCGCGTGGTGCCAGACCAGGATCATGCCGTTGCACTCGAGCGCCGGATACGAATCGAGCCGCGCCTGCGGCGGG
>DATFUE010000148.1:0-15071 GCA_035261165.1 Myxococcota bacterium | reverse complement strand
CCATCGGTGCGGCAAACATCCGCGCAGTCTATCCGCAGCCTCATCCGCAGCTTCATTCGGGAGGAGCCCATGATCGATCTCTACACCGCGCCGACGCCGAACGGTTGGAAGGTCTCGATCGCGCTCGAGGAGCTGGGCCTCCCCTACACCGTGAAGCCGGTCGCCCTCGACAAGCTCGAGCAGAAGCAGCCGTGGTTCACCGCGCTGAATCCCAACGGCCGCATCCCGGCGATCGTCGACCGCGCGAACGGCGACTTCGCGGTGTTCGAGTCGGGCGCGATCCTCCTCTATCTGGCCGAGCGCACCGGCAAGCTGCTGCCGTCGGAGCCGAAGGCCCGCTCGATCGCGCTGCAATGGCTGATGTTCCAGATGTCGGGCGTCGGCCCGATGCAGGGTCAGGCCAACGTCTTCTTCCGCTACGCGCCCGAGAAGATCCAATACGCGATCGACCGCTATCAGAACGAGACGCGCCGCCTGTACGAAGTGCTCGAGCGGCGACTCACCGAGGTCGAACATCTCGCCGGGGACTATTCGATCGCCGACATCGCGACCTGGCCGTGGGTCTCGATTCACGCGTGGGCCGGCGTCTCGCTCGACGGGCTGCCCCAGGTCGGCCGCTGGCTCGAGGCCGTGGGCAAGCGGCCCGCGGTGCAGAAAGGCCGCGCGGTTCCGTCGGCGCCTACGCCGGCCGCGCGCAGCGACGAGGTGGTCGAGGCCGGGCGGAAGATGCTCGCCTGAGAGCCTTCGCTTGCGCCCAGCTTGCGCTCGAGCTGCGCGCGCAACGCATTCGTGTCGCGTGGCGATGTTTTGCTCAACTGACTCGCGGTATGCGTCGACAAGAGAGCGATGCCCCCCCGCGTCACCGCACTGGCGATATCTCTGCTAGCGCTCGCCGGCTGCGCGAACCACGTGCGTTTCTCCGACGAGGTCCGCCAGCGCGAGACTCGAGTCGTGACTCGCGCGGTGACGCGGATCGAGATGCGCGAATCGGTGATCGCGCAGCCTTTCGCCGAGCTTGCGCTTTCGGCCGACGAGGTCGTGCAGACCCGGAGCCGCGAGACGCTCGTGCACCTCGACGAAGAGACGCCCTGGCGCCCGCTGAACGAGCTGTGGGAGGTGCCCACGGGCCTGGTCACCGTGCCGTTCTTCCTCGCGCTGCGGGCGTCGGACAAGCTGCTTCTCGGCCTGATCCCGGACGCGTTCATCGACGACGGCACGGACTACGGCTTCGCCGCGCTGAACCCGGCGCTGAACGTCGAGTCCGACACGCGCGTGCGCGGCCGCGAGATCTCGCGCCGCAGCCGCGAGCTCGAACGCCACGAGGAGCGGAAGCGCCGCGCGCTCGACGCGACCGAGCTCTTGCTGTCGCTCGGTCAGGGGCCGAGCGAGCGCGTGGTGACTGACGCCAAGGGGCGCGCGCGCGTCGAGCTGCTCGCGCTCCTGGGCAGCGTGCCGAAGAGCTCGCCGCGCGTGCTGCGCATCGAGGTTCCCGGCGATGAGGTGCGCACGCCCGCCGTGCTCGAGCTGCCGCTCGCGCGCCAGATCGGTGCGCGCCTGCTTCGCGGTGCGCAGGTGCGCGCCGAGCTGCGCAAGGCCGGCGCTTCACCCGACGCGGTGGCGCAGGCGCTGGTGCAGCTCGACGCGCTCGGCTTCAGCGAGAGCGCGCTCGCGCTCGAGCACGAGCTGCGCGTCCGCCAGCAGGCGAACGCGGCGTGGCTCGCGCGCCTCGATCTCGCGCTCGACGATCCATAGCTGCCCGAGCGCGGCCGCGCTTCGAGTATCATGCGCGGATGGCGCGCGCCCGCAGCAACGGCATCGAGCTCGAGTACGAGGTGATCGGCAACCCGGGGGATCCCGCGCTGCTGCTGATCATGGGTCTGGGCGCGCAGCTGATCACCTGGGACGACGAGCTCGTGCTGGGGCTGGCGCGCCGCGGCCACTTCGTGATCCGCTTCGACAACCGCGACGTCGGGCTCTCGACGCATCTCGACGGCGCGCCGGCGCCGAGCGGGCTCGAGGTCATCGCGCGCCGAGCCAGGGGTGAGCCGCTCGGCGTGGCCTACACGCTCTCGGACATGGCCGACGACACCGCCGGTCTGCTCGATCACCTGGAGCTCTCAGGCGCGCACGTGCTCGGCGCGTCGCTCGGCGGTATGGTCGCGCAGACGCTCGCGATCGCGCACCCGCGGCGCGTGCGCTCGCTCACCTCGATCATGTCGACGACGGGCAATCCGTCGTTGCCGCCCGCAAAGCCGGAGGCGATGGCGCGTCTCGGCATGGCGGTGCCGAGCGAGCGCGGCGCCTACATCGAGCACAGCCTCACGACGCAGCGAATCGTGGCCGGCACCGGCTTCCCCTTCGACGAGGAGCGCGGCCGCAGGCTCGCGGGGCGACTCTTCGACCGCGCGTTCTACCCGCAGGGGGTGCTGCGCCAGATCGCCGCGGCCGTGGCCTCGGGAAGTCGGCGCGAGGCGCTCGAGGCGCTGCGCGTCCCGACCCTCGTCGTGCACGGGCTCGAGGATCCGCTGGTGCCCGTCGAGGGCGGCCTCGACACGCACGAGGCGATCGCGGGCAGCGAGCTGCTGCTGATCGACGGCATGGGTCACTCGCTGCCGCGCGGCGTTTGGCCGAGCCTGATCGACGCCGTCCAGAAGCACGTCGCACGAGCGTCATGAGCGGCGCGGCGCTCGGCTGGGTCGCATTCGCGCTCGTCGCCGCCGTCGCCGCGTTCCTGTTTCAGCGCGGCCGCGCTTCCGAAGCAGCCCGCGCCGCCAGTGCGGCTGGGCTCGCCGAGCGCAGCCAGGAGCTCGAGGCGACGCAGAAGCGGCTCGAGCAGCGCGCGGCGGAGCTGCGCGCGCGCGGCGAAGAGATCTCCGAGCTGCGCAAGAAGCACGACAAGCTGAAGCGCCGCGCCGGCGACGAGCGGGAGGAAGAGAAGGGCGCCCCCGCGCGCATCCGCACGCTCGAAGCCGACCTCGAGGCGGAGCGCGCCGACAGCCGCGGCGCGCGCGACGAGATCGTGCGCCTGCACGCCGAGGTCGAGCGCAGCTCCGCGGAGCTCGCGCGAGTCACTGCGGAGCTCTCGCGCGCCAGCGGCAAGGTCGCCGAGCTCGCCCCGCTCGCGGAGCGCCCCGGGCTAGAGACACTCGAGCGGCGCGCCGAGGCCGGCGAGGCGAAGCTCGCCAAGCTCGAGAGCGCGCTCGAGAGCGCGCAGCGCGACGCCGCGAAATACAAGGGCCGCTGGGAGACGCTCGACAAGGCGTACATCGTGCTGCGCGGCGAGCTCGAGCTGAAGAAGGACGAGCTGCGCTCCCAGCGCGCCGAGGTCGAGCGACTGCGCGCCCTCGAGGTGGTGCTGCTCGAGCCCGAGCCGCGCGCCCCGGAGCCCTGAGCGTGGGTAGGGTGCCCAGGCGACCTAGCGCGGATTCAGCTCGTGCAGCGCGAGGCTGAGCGTATTGGTCTCGCGCCAGGTCTCGTCGAGCGAGAGCGCCACGCGCTCGCCGGGCTCGACGCGCACCGGCTCCGCGAGCCAGGCGAGTGACTCGCTCTCGCCGACGACGTCGTCGCCGAAGGAGAGCACCTGGGTGAACATCACCGCCGTGAGCGTGCCGGGCGAGGCGATCTGCAGAGTCACCGACTTCGGCAGCGGCTCGAAGACGCGGCCGAGCTCGAGCTTGTGCGTGTCGCTCGCGCGGCCGAGCAGGCGCGCGCCGCTGCGCTCGAGCCGCCCGTCGCGGCGGCGCTGCGGCAGCCACGCGGGGTCGGGCTGGCGGCCGAGGTCCTCGAGCAGCGGCTCGAACACCAGGCCGTAGCGGCCGCGCAGCGCCTCCACTTCGGCGCGCAGCTCGCGCACGCGCGTGGGATGGTCTTGCTCGGCCCAGTCGAGCGGCGTCGCGCGAGTCACGACTTTGTCGGGAATCGCGCGGCCGCCCGGGGCGAGGAAACGGTCCATGAGCTGCGCGCTGAGCCGCAGCGCGGCCTCATCGCGGCGCGGATCGCCCTCGCAGCGCGGCGCGACGATCAGGTCGAAGGGCGCGCCGAGGTCGTCCTTCTGCAGGCGCGAGAGGTCGCCGCGCACCCAGCGCACGTGATCCGCCAGGCGATTGGCCTCGGCCAGGCGCCGCGCGAGCTGGGTCTGGCCGCTGTCGACCGCGACCACCGTCGCGCCGGCGCGCGCCGCCCAGAGCGCGAGCACCCCCACGCCGCAGCCCGCATCGAGGACGCGCATCCCCGGCTTCACGATGCGCTCGAGAATCCTGCGCAGGGCGAGCGACCCATCGGCGCGCCGCAGGATGTCGAGCTGCTCGTGCGCGTTCAATCGCACCTCACGCGAGCTTCTTCGGCAGCGGGCGCACTACCCCTGAAGCGCGGAGATGCGCCGCTGCAGACTCCGGAAGCCGAGAGCGGAGACAGCGGACATGAGGGCAGCCAGTGGCATCAGTCCCTCGCCCAGGCCGTCCCACGCCGGGAGGCTCACGCCCCCCGGCAGCGGGTGGGCCGCCCAGCCGAGATAGAGCGCCATGCCGAGGAAGGGCGCCACCGCGCCGCGCATGCCGGTGAGGGTCACGTGCACGCCCATGTAGATGCCGACCCGATCCGGCGGCGCGAAGTCGTTGTGCCCGAGGTTCCAGGCGAGGCCGCCGCCGGCGCGCGCCGAGCCGAGCACCATGCGCGCGAGCAGCACGATCAGCAGTGACTGCGTCGCCGCGCCGGCCCAGAGCAGCATCTGCGAGAGCGAGAAGCTCCACGCGTGCATGGCGCGAAACGCGGACACGTGCACGCGGTCGAGGTAGAGCGCCCAGAACGGCGTCGTCAGAACGGACAGCACGAGCGGGATCACGGTGGTGACCGCGATCGACTCCGCGTAGCTCGCGCCCATCTGGCGCGAAACGAGATACAGGACGGGCGCCTCGACCATCATGTTCGAGATGCCCGAGAGCATCTGCCAGCCGAGAAAGCTCGCGTAGAGCGGATCGCCGCGCAGCAGCGCGAGCACGCTGCCGCCCCCGTGGCTCGCGCGCTGCTCCTGCGCTAGGTGATCCGCCTCGCCGAGCAGCGGCACGCGCGAGAACGCGAGCACGCCGAGCGCCGCGCAGAACGCGCCGCCCACGTACACGAGGCGGAAGCTCTGCGGGTTAGCGTTCAGGATCTGCGCGCCGATCCAGGACGCCGCCGCGAGGCTCAGGGTGCTGATGATGCTCAGCCGGGCGATCACACGGCCGCGGGCTTCGCGCGGATAGTTCAAGGTCCACACGATGCTGCGCAGGGTGATGATTCCGCCCAGGAGCAGGCGCGAGGCGATCAGCAGCGTGACCATCGCGGCGGCGCCGAACGCACCCTCGGGGATCAGCGCGATGCCCGCGATGCACGCCGCGAACGCGGCCATCAGGGACGCGGTCCACGGCACGCGGCGCCGGCCGTGCGCGAGCCGCGCCCAGAAGGAGCTCGACAGGTTTCCGAACATCGGCGCCGCGGTGACCAGCGCCAACACCGCCGGGTGTACGTGGAAGAGCTTGTCGGCGATGACTCCGATGAAGCCGCCCTCCATCAGCGCGAGACCCGCGCTGAAGAACGCGTCCGTGAGTCGCTCGAGGCGATAGCCGCGGAGCGGCAGCTCTGGCAGGGCGGGGCGGCGCAGGGGCCCGCGCTCCGCCTCGGGGCGGAGCCCCGGCTTCGACACGCGCATCACCCCCGACGCTAGCGCGGGGTTTCGGAAGCTGCTCGCACGGTGCGCGGGCGCAGCGTGCGGCGCAGCCACTCGACGGCGTCGTCGAGCACGACGTAGAACACCGGCACGACGACGAGCGTGAGCAGCACCGACGAGAGCATTCCGGCGCCGGTCGCGACGGCCATCGGCGCGCGCGTCTCCGCGCCGGGGCCGATCCCGACCGCCGCGGGCAGGACGCCGAGCATCATCGCCACCGCGGTCATCACCACCGGGCGCATGCGCACCGGGGCGGCTTCGCGCATGGCCGCGACCTTGTCGAGTCCCCGGCTGCGCAGCTCGTTCGCGAAGTCGACCAGCAGGATCGAGTTCTTCGTGACCAGGCCCATGAGCAGGATGATGCCGATCACGCTGAACATGTTGATGGTCATGCCGAGCCGGAACTGGTGCATGAACAGCAAGCCGCCGAACGCGCCCACCATCGCGAGCGGCAGCGCGAGCATCACCGTGAGTGGGTGCAGGAGACTCTCGAACTGCGCCGCGAGCACCATGTAGATCACCAGGATCGCGAGCCCGATCGCGAGCCCGAACTGGCGCAGGCTCTGGAGGAACTGCTCGGCGCTGCCGCCGAAGCGCAGGGTCGCGCCCTCGGGCAACAGGTCCTGGGTAGCTTCCCGCACGATCGCGATCGCGTCGCCGACGGGCAGGCCCTCGAGGTTCGCCGAGAGGGTCACGCTGCGCTGGCGCTGGTCGCGGCTGATCAGCGACGCGGCCGCGCCGGTCTCGATGCGCGCGAGGTTGCGCAGCTCCGCGACGCCGCCGTCGCGCGTGCGCACGAACAGTCCGCCGATCGCCTCCGGATCGGAGCGGTAGGCGTCCGCGAGGCGCACGCGGATGTCGTAGCGGTGGCCGCCTTCCTTGAACTTCGCGACGTCGAGCCCGCCGATGCCCGCCTGTACGATCTGCGAGAGACTGCGCGCGTCGACGCCGAGCGCGCTGCACTTCTCGCGGTCGGGAATCACGCGCACCTCGGGCAGGCCGACCTTCAGCGACTTCGCGAGATCGACGAAGCCCTTGCGCGCGCGCAGCCGGAGCAGGATCGCGTCGGAGATCTTGTCGAGCTGCTCGATCGGCAGGTTGCCGCGCAGCGCGAACTCCAGCTCGCCGCGGCCGCCGCCGGAGAGCATCGAGATCGGGTCGAAGACTCGCACCTCGAGGCCCGGGATCTCGGAGAGCGCCGCGCGGGCGGCGACCATGATCTCCTGTGCGCTGCGCTCGCGCTCGCTGCGCGGCTTCAGGATCGCGACGAAGACGGCGTTCGTGACGTTGCCCGGGCCGTCGGGTCCCGAGACCCCGATCCCCGAGAAGAGTCCCTTCAGCTCCGCCTGCGCGAGCATCCACTTCTCGGCCTGCTTCACGCGCTCGGTCGTGCCCTCTAGCGACGTGCCGGGCGGCGTCTCCATCATCACGAAGACGCGGCCCTCGTCGGACGGCGGAAAGAACTCCGAGCCGAGCAGCGACCCGAAGCCCAGCGCGACCAGAAACGACGCGAGCGCGCAGCCCAGCACGGTGACTCGGTGCGAGAGCGCCCAATCCAGGACGCGCACGTAGATCGCTTCGAAGCGCGCGAAGCCCAGCTCGAGCTTGCGATACACGCTGCCGTTCGCGTGCGGCTGCTCCGCGGGCATGCGCGCGGCCAGCATCGGGATCAAGGTCAGCGCCACGAAGAGCGAGAAGCACACCGAGGCCCCGACGGTGAGCCCGAACTCCTTCAGGAAGCTGCCGACGATGCCGCGCACGAACACCACGGGCAGGAAGACGATGGCGATCGAGAGCGTCGCAGCGGTGGCGGCGAACGCGATCTGGCGCGCGCCGTTCGAGGCGGCCTCGCGCGGCGACTCACCCGCGGCGCGGCGGCGCTCGATGTTCTCGAGCACGATGATCGCGTCGTCGATCACGACGCCGACCGCGAGCGCGAGCGCCAGGAGCGTCATGGTGTTGATCGTGAATCCGAACACCCACATCGCGCCGAACGAGGCCACCAGCGAGAGCGGGATCGAGGTGCCGATCACCAGCGTCGGGCGCACGCGCCGCAGGAACACCAGCACGGTCAAGGTCGCGAGGAACGAGCCGAACAGCAGCGCGAACTGTGTCTCGGCGACGGACTCACGGATCGACGACGAGAAGTCGATCACCTGATCGCGCTGCGGGAAGCTCATGCCCTCGGGCAGATACTTGCGCAGCTCGTCGATCTGGTCGTGCGTGCGGTTCGCGATCTCGACCGTGTTCGCCTGCGACTGCTTCAGGATGCCGATGCCCGCGCCGGGCGCGCCGTTGAAGCGCGCCAGGAAGCGCTCGTCCTCGGCGCCGTCCTCGACGCGCGCGACGTCGCCGAGTCGCACCGGCGCGCCGTCGGCTTCGGCGACGATCAGGCTCGCGAGCTCCTCCACGGAGCGGAACTCGGCCTCGGTCTTGAGCGCGTACTCGACCGCGTGACCCTCGACCAGGCCCGCGGGCACGTCGATGTGCTCGCGCTGCACGGCCTGCACCAGGTCCATCACCGAGAGCCCGCGCGCGCGCAGCGCCTCGCCGTCGATCCAGATGCGGATCGCGCGCTCGCGCTTGCCGAAGATCTCGGTCGACGCGACCCCGGGGATCGTCTCGAGATACGGCTTCACCGTGTACTTGATGTATTCAGTGACTTCGACCTGCGAGCGGTCCGAGTTCAGCGGCAGCCAGATGATCGGGCTGCTCGACATGTTGCGCTTGTCGATCACGGGGGGCTCGAGCTCGCGCGGCAGCGCGACGCGCGCGCCGGCCACTTTGTCGCGCACGTCCTGCGCCGCCTGGTCGATGTCGCGCTCGAGCTCGAACTCGGCGGTGATCATCGACGCGCCCTGCATCGTGATCGAGCGCAGCGTGCGCAGCCCGCCGATCGTGTTGATGTGCTCCTCGAGCACCTCGGTGACGTCTTCCTCCATCGTCTCCGGGCTCGCTCCCTCGAGCTGAGCCGTGACCGTGACGACGGGGAACTCCATGTTCGGCATCTGGTCGACGCCGAGCTCGAAGTAGCCCAGCACGCCGAAGACGACGAGCGAGAGCATCATCATCAGGGTCAGCACGGGGCGCCGGATGGAGACGTCCGAGAGACTCATGGCGGGCTCGAGGGGGTCGAGGCGGGCAGGACGCGCGAGCCGTCGGGGTTGCGGGCGGCGATCACGGCGCCGTCGACCAGGGTCGAGTGACCCCGAACGATGACGATGTCGCCCGCGGCCAGCCCGGAGCGGATCTCGACCAGGCCGCCCTTGATCGCGCCGATCTCGACCACGCGGCGCTCGGCGCGCGTGCCGCCGTCGACGGCGCGGAACACGACCTTGCCGTCGGCGCGCTGGAGCAGCGCTTCCTCGGAGATCAGCAACACGTTCTCGTGTTTCTCGATTCCCAGGTCCGCGCGCGCGAAGAGCCCGGGGCGGAGTCGGCCGTCGGCGTTCGCGAGCAGGGCCTTCACGCGCAAGGTGCGGGTGCGCTCGTCGATCACCGGCGAGACCATCGATACCTGGGCGTGAAACAGCTCGCCGGGGTAGGGCGCGACCGAGACGTCGAGCGGGAGGCCGAGCTGGAGCCGCGCCGCGTCGGCTTCCGGCAGGTTGAACTCGACTTCGACCGGGTCCAGTGACACCAGCTCGAAGAGCTTCTGGCCCGGCTGGACGAACTCGCCGCGCGAGACGAAGCGCCGGCCGATCACGCCCGCGAAGCGCGCGGCCACCCGCGAGTCACGCGCCGCGCGTTCGGCGGCGCCCAGGTCGGCTTGCAGCGCCTGGATGCGCGAGCGCGCCGCCTCGAGCGCGGAGTCCGCCTGCTCGAGCTGCGCCTTCGAGACGACGTTGCGCGCCGCGAGCGTGTGCAGGCGCCGGTGCTGGCGCTGCGCGTCGAGCAGCGCGGCGCCCGACTCGGAGAGTCGCGCGCGCGCGCGATCGAGGTCGAGGGCGCGCCGCTCGGGATCGATCTCGATCACCACCGCGCCTTCGCTGGCGGGCTGCCCCTCGTCGATCGCGATCGCGGTGACCTCGCCGGGCACCTGCGCCGCGACCTCCGCGCGCTGCTTCGCCAGGATCTGACCCGTGGCCGCGACGTGCTCCTCGACGTCGCGCTCTTCGACCGGGGCGAGCACCACCGGCCGTGCGGGGCTCGCGTCGCCGGACTTGTGCGCGCGGCAGCCCGAGGCGAGCGCGAGCGCGAGCGCGCAGGCGGCGGCGCGACGAGCGCTCATTGCGCGGGGGTCTCGTGGTGCAAGATCCCGCGCTCGATCGCCTCGAGCGCGAGGTCGACGAGCTCCGGCCTCCACGGGTGATCGGGCCGACTCACGCTGAGCGACACGACGCCGTGCAGCACGGCCCAGACCGTCTGGAAGAGGGCCTCCGGGTCGCGCCCGGCGAGGCAGCCGGAGTCCCAGGCGGCGACCAGCGCCCGGAAGACGAGCTCGCGCGCCGCGTCGCTCGACGGCAGGCGCGGGGCGGATCCGCGGCGCGGCGCGGAGATCAGCGTGTAGTGCGCCGGGTTCGAGAGGCCGAACTCCAGATACGCGCGCGCCAGCTCGCGCAGGTACTCCTGGGCGTCCGCGCGCCGCGGCACGTGACACAGCCGCGTGTAGAGCTCGGCGCAGCCTTCCTCGAGCAACGCGTCGATCAGACCCGTCTTGTCGCGGAAGTGGTGGTAGATCGTCGGCGCCTTGAAGCCCGAGCGCTGCTCGACGCGGCGGATCGTCAGCTGGTCCGCGCCGACCTCGAGGAGCAGTGACTGCGTCGCCTCGAGGATGGCGCGGCGCGTCGGCGCGCTCGTTCGGTCGCCCATGCTGTCCGCTCCACCTCGTGTAACGCCGTTACACCTATCGGCTGCGAGCGGACGAATTCGAGTGCAAGAGGCCTTGCGGAGCGGGACTCACTAGAGTCAGAGACGGAAACGCCCGCCAGCAGCAGTGCCGCTGGCGGGCGTTGGATGTGCGAAGAGCCGTCTTGTTCTAGCGGCCCTTGTTCAGCCGCCCGATGTCGATGTAGCCGCGAACCTTGCCCTTGGTCGAGAACGGCGAACCTTCGCTGTTCCAGAACTCGATGCGGTTCCCGGTTCCGGTCTGCACGTTCACGATGATGTCGGAGATGATGCGGTTGTCCTTCGGCTCGGGAACGCCTTCCCAGCCCGGATACCACACGCCGTCGGCCGCCTTCGGGTCCTTGTTCACCTTGCCGTTCCAGTCTTCGCTGTAGCGGTGGTTGTGCCAGATGACCTTCCACAGCTCCTTCTTGCGGTCGTACGCGAAGCTGTAGAGCGGCTCGAAGGTCTCCTTGTCGATGTAGATGTCCTTGTGGTGGTACGGGTGGTCTTCGTTCTTCGGGATGAAGCGAATGATCCACGCGTTCCGGACTTCCCAGCGATCGCTCGCATACGAGAAGCCGTACGGACCGAAGTTGTACGTGTCGGTGTACGGATAGGCGAGTGACTTCGTGTTCATCGGCGCGATCACGGTCTTCTCGCCGAGACACTTCCACTCGTACTGCGGCGGAATGCCCGAGAAGCTGCGCAGGTCGTCCATGGTGAAGTCCGTGCCCTGCACGGAGTCGGTGCGCTGCGCGGAGGAGATGCGGCGCACGCGGCGGAGATCGGGGACGTACACCCAGGTGTCGTCGTTCTTCGCCTGCTTCAGCGGGCCGTCCGCGGTCTTGTAGCGGTACGTCATCACCAGGATGCCGCGCGCGTCGAACGGCGCCTCGACCTCGATGCCGAACACCGAGTTGCGCTTCTCCTGGGGGAAGATGTCGCCGTCGTTCTCCGCGTACTGCGGCTCGACCCGGTTCGCCAGGCTGATGACCTTCGCCGTGCCCTCGTAGTACAGCGGCAGCTGCTCGCCGCGATCCCAGTAGGTGTACGACCACGCGGAGCGCGCGCCGTCGCCGTTCCAGGCCTTCAGGAAGTTCCAGATGACCTTCGCGCCGGCGTTCGGGTCGCCCTTGCAGTCGATCGACTCGTTCGCGAAGGGCAGGCCGCCGTGGTAGTCCTGCAGCGAGCCGTCGTCGCCGATCTTCGCAACGCCCTTGTTCTTCGCGCTCGCGGCGTCGTAGGCATCCGCCGCCCCGTACTTGCGGAGCGTCGGGCCGACCTCGAGCTGCATGCCCTCGTAGAAGAAGAACTCGCGGTTCTCCCAGAACTCCGGGGGCAGGAAGTCCTTCAGCTTGTCGACCTGGTCGAAGCTGATGGTGTCTCCCTCTTTGAATGGCGTCGTCGGAAGCACGTCCTGGCCCTTCTTCTCCTGCGCGAACCCATGGGTCGGCAGCGAGAGGCAGAGCGCAAGCGCTAGAGCCGTATATCGCATCGAGTTCCCTCCTTGGCGTCGCCTCGGTCGCTTGGCGCGCGGGGCGACATGATAGACCCAAATGCATTTACGAGGATAGCTAGCCCTTGGATCCCTCTACGGGCCCGCAATCCAGTCGAGTTCGGCCAGGAATACGTCGTGGGGCGCGTGGTAGATGGACTCCCCCTTGCCGGATTCGAGGTTTACCCGGTAGAGAACCTGGGGAAGCTCCGCGTCCAGTCGCTCACTGTGATCGCGGACGAGGAGAAGAGCTTCATCCGCGCCGACGGGTCGACCGTCGAAGACCCGCAGCTCTCCCCCCGGTGCGAAAGTCAGGCGGCAGCCGGTGCCCGATGGGTCGCACAGGACCAGCCCCCGTCGCTGCTTCGCGTACACGCCGCGCGCGTCCCACCAGAGCGGGAGGCTCCCGCCGGGCGCGAGCGGCCCGCCGGGGTCGCCGTCCCTGAGGAAGGCGAGCTTTCCGTCGAGCGCGGACGAGAGCCGGAACAGCCGCGGGAACGCGACCTCCTGCCCGCCGAACGACATCCCCGTTTCGGAGTCGGCGCCGTCGGGGTCGGCGATGGTCTGCAGCACGACGAGCGCCGCTCCGTCGGGGCTCCAGCGCGGGCGGTCGAGCGCGCGCGGCGCGTCGGCGAGCGGCTTCTCGCCGCGCGACCCGAGCGAGAGGAGCACGAGCTCGCTCGCGCCCTGGTCGTCGACTTCGATTCCGGCGGCGAGCCGCTCGCCGCGCGGGTCGGGCTCCGCGTCGAACCAGCGGGCGGCCGAGGCGAAGGGCTCGACCACGCCGGAGTCCACGTGGACCCGCAGGAGCTGCGTGCGCGGCAGGCCGTACTCCTCGTCGGGCGGAAGCTCCTGACTCACGAGCAGCGAATCCTTCGAGATCCAGCGCGCCGCGCGCGCGTTCGCGACCGGAAGCGCCTGCGCGCCGGCGCGGTCGTGGACGACGAGCACGCGCGGCACCGCCGGGTCCGCGTTCTCGAACAGGATCACGAGCCGGCCCGGCCCCCGGAAGCCGGTGTCGTACGGCGCGGGCGCGGGGGCGGGACGAGAGCACGCGCCGAGACACAGGGCGAGCGCGAGCGCGAATTTTCCGAGACGGCTCCTCGGCACGGCGGCACTATACCGCCGCGATGCGCGCGCGAGAGCTGCGAAACGACGTCCTGGCCGCGCTGTGTCTCGCGCTCGCGCTCGCGGCCGTGTACGCGCGCGCGCTCGCCGGCCCCTTCGTGTTCGACGACCAGGCTGCGATCGTCGGGAACCAGACGCTGCGCGCGCTCACTCCGCTCGCGAGCGTGTTGCGGCAGCCGCCCGACCTCTCGATCTCGGGCCGGCCGGTCGCCGCGCTCTCGCTCGCGCTGAACTACGCGCTGGGCGCGCTCGACCCACGCGGCTACCGCGCGCTGAACGGGCTCATTCATTGGCTGGCGGCGTTGCTGCTGTTCGGCGTGGTGCGGCGCTCGCTCGGCTCGCCCCGGCTCGCGGCGCGCTTTGCGACCCGGGCGCGCGCTCTCGCGTTCGCGACCGCGCTCCTGTTCGCGCTGCATCCGCTGGCGAGCGAAGTGGTCTGCTACGTCTCCGCGCGCACCGAGTCACTCATGGCCGTGTGCTACCTCGCCACCCTCTACTGCGCGATCCGCGCGCGCGACTCGGCGCGGCCCTGGGGCTGGGTCGGAGGCGCGCTCGCGTGCTCCGCGCTCGGCATGGCCTGCAAGGAGGCGATGGTCAGCGCGCCCCTGGTCGTGGCCCTACACGACGCCGTGTTGTGGGGGCGCGCGGAGGGCGCGCAGCGCCGCGTGCGCGCCGCGACCTGGACCGGCCTCGCGCTCACCTGGGGCGTGCTCGCGTTCCTCGCGCTCGACGCGCCGCGCGCGCAGTCGGCCGGCTTCGACCACTGGGTCACTCCGCTGATCTATCTCGCGAACCAGGGGCGCGTGCTGCCGCGCTACCTGTCGCTGGTGGTGGCGCCGCATCTCCTCGTCTTCGACTACGGAACGCCGGAGCCGCTTGCGCTCGGCGACGCGTGGCCGGGGCTGCTGTTGCTCGCGAGTCTGCTCGCGCTCTCCGTCTACGCGCTCTGGCGTTGGCCCGCCGCGGGCTTCGTCGGGCTCGCGTGCTTCGCGATCCTGGCGCCCTCGTCGAGCGTGCTCCCGATCGCGTCCGAGGTCGGCGCGGAGCGGCGCATGTATCTGCCGCTCGCGGCGCTGCTCGCGCTGGGCGTCCCCTCGGCCTGGCTCGCCGTCGGGCGAACGCGCGCGCGCTGGCTGGCGCCCGGGCTCGCAGGCGCTGCGGCGCTCGCGTTCGCCGTGCTGTCGTTCGCGCGCGCGGGCGACTACCGAAGCGAGGTCGAGCTGTGGCGGAGCGACCTGCGCGCCCAGCCCGGGAACCGGCGCGCGCACTACGACCTGGCCAAGGCGCTGGAGCGCGAGGGCCGCCCGGCGGAAGCGCGGGCGGAGCTGGCCGAGGCCGTGCGCGGCGAGATCGACTACTACGAGCGCGTGCTGCCGCTGCAGCCCGACCCGGTCGGCGCACGCGTCGATCTGGGCGCCTTGAACGAGGTCAGCGGCCGACCCGAGCGCGCGCAGGCGCTGTATCTCGAAGCGCTGGCGCTCGCTCCGGACGATCCGTACGCGCTGCGGCGCATGGCGCTGGTGGCGATCCGGCACGACGGCGCCGACGCGGCGTCGCTGGCGCGGGCGCGCGACTACGCGGAGCGCGCGGTCGCAGTCACCGGCCGCCGCGACGCGGCCGCGCTGGAGGCGCTGGCGTCCGTGCAGCTCGTGAGCGGCGAGCGCGACGCCGCGATCTCGACCCTGAAGGAGGCGCTGGCGACCGACCCCACGGCGCAGCCCCCGCGCGTGCTCGAGCGCGTGCGCGAGAGACTCGCAGCGCTCGGGTCGTAGCGCGACTCAGAGGGCGTCCCGGCCCCGTTCGTTCGTGCGGATGCGCACCGCGTCGTCGACCGGCAGCACGAAGATCTTGCCGTTGCCGCGCTTCCCGGTCCGGGTCGCGCGCAGGATCTCCTCCAGGAGCGCCGGCATGCGG
>DATFUE010000147.1:0-3235 GCA_035261165.1 Myxococcota bacterium | reverse complement strand
CGGGCGTGAGCTTCCGCGAAGGCGCGCTGGTCGAGCCGCTGGCCGTCGGCCTGCACGCGGTGAATCAGGCGCGACTCACTCCGGGCGAGCGCGTGATGGTGATCGGCGCCGGGCCGATCGGGCTCGCGGTCACCGCCTGGGCGCGCTTCTTCGGCGCGCGCGCGGTGGTGGTGAACGAGAAGGCGCCCGGGCGCATCGCCCTGGCGGAGAAGTTCGGCGCGACCGCGGTCGCGGACGTCTCGAAGGAGGACCCGGTCAGCGCGTTCCAGCGCGAGACCGGCGGCCCACCCGACGTGATCTTCGAGTGTGTCGGCACGCCGGGTCTGCTGCAGCAGTGCATCGGCATGGCGCGGTCGCGCGGCCGGGTCGTGGTCGTGGGCGTGTGCATGCAGCCGGACATGATCTTCCCGGCCCTGGCCATCATCAAGGAGGTCGAGCTGCGCTTCGTGGTCGCGTATCACCGCCGCGACTTCGAGCTCGCGCTCGAGATGCTCGACCGCGGCCGCATCGCGGCTCACGACATGATCACCGACATCGTCGACCTCGCGGCGTTCCCGAGCGCCTTCGAGGCGCTGAAGACGCCGACACATCAGTGCAAGGTGATTCTCGAGCCGTAGGAGGTCGCATGGACGAGTCACTCGGGTTCCCGGAGCCGCGCTTCGTGCGCGCCAACGGCCTGCGCCTGGCGGTATACGAGCAGGGCGCGGGGGTGCCCGTGGTCTTCTCGCACGGCTTCCCGGAGCTAGCGTACTCCTGGCGCCACCAATTGCCCGCGCTCGCGGCCGCGGGCTTCCGCGCGATCGCGGTCGACCAGCGCGGCTACGGCGCGAGTGACCGGCCCGAAGCCGTCGAGGCGTACGACATCGCGCAGCTCACCGGCGACCTCGTGGGCCTGCTCGACGCGCTCGAGCTCGAGCGCGCGGTGTTCTGCGGTCACGACTGGGGCGGGATGGTGATCTGGTCACTGGGCCAGCTGCACCCCTCGCGCGTGCTGGGACTCGTCGGCGTGAACACGCCGTTCATCGCGCGCTCGCCGCTGCCGCCGATCCAGCTGCTCACGCAGCTGATGGGACCCGAGCACTACATCGCGCACTTCCAGAAGCCGGGCGACGCGGACGCGCGCCTGGCGAAGGACGTGCGCCGGGTGTTCGAGGTGCTGATGCGCCGCGGCATCAAGCTCGCGGACGTCGACCTCTCGGGCGGCATCCGCAATCTCGCGGCCGTCGTCGAGGAAGGCCGCATGCTCGGCCAGCCGCTGCTCAGCGAGGCAGAGCTCGACGTGTTCGTGCGCGCCTTCGCGCGCAGCGGCTTCACCGGCGGCATCAACTGGTACCGCAACATCGACCGCAACTGGCGACTCACCGAGCACGCGCCGCAGACGCTCGACGCGCCGTCGCTCATGGTGATGGCGGAGGACGACTTCGCGCTCCCGCCCGCGATGGCCGACGGGATGGAGGCGCGCGTCGCGAAGCTCGAGAAGGTGCTGATTCGCGACTGCGGCCACTGGACGCAGCAGGAGCAGCCCGCGGAGCTGAACCGGATCCTGGTCGACTGGCTCCGCCGGCAGTTCGGCGGGGGATCGCCCCGGCGCTAGTCGCTGGCGGCCGCCGGAAGCAGAGCGAGCGCGGCGCGCGTCGCGGACTCGATGTACTCCTTCGAGTCCGCGGGATCCGAGCACAGCCAGAGCTCCACGTGGCCGTGCACGGTCATGATCAGCGAGCGCGCGATCGCCCGCGCCTCTTCGCTGCCGAGATTCCCGAGCGCACTCACCGGACCTTTCTGCACCGCTTCGAGCGAGGCGCGCATCAGCTCGGCGATCGCGGCGTCGCGCATGCCGAGCCCGACCAGCTCGTGGACGCAGGCGAGCAGGGTGCGGTTCTCGGGCACGAAGATCTTGGCGATCGCCGCCTCGGCGCGCGCTTGTGGCGTCGGGCCACGCTCCTCGGCCGGCGCGAGCAGACCGCGGTACAGCCCGAGCGCCATTGAAGCGACCTCGTGCAGCAGGTGCTCGCGGGAGCCGAAGTGGTACAGGACCGCGGGCTTGCTGGTATTCGCCTCTTTGGCGACCTCGGCCAGCGACGCCCCGGCCAGGCCCTCGCGACCGATCACGCGCACCGCTGCCTGAAGTATGGCTTCACGAGACGCGGCACCCCGGCGCGATGCGCCCGAGACGACGGCCTTCATGGCTCGCTACCCCCGGATCGTTGCTATCGCGAAGATCATACTCTCCGTGGCGATCTCGTGTGCGAGTTCTCAGACCGGAGGGTCAATATCTCCGGCGCGGCGCAGCTCCGTCTCGATGGCCGCGGCGATCTCCTCGAGCTGCTCGAGCGTCAGCGCTCGGCGCAAGCGCGCGACGATACTGGCGAAAGCGGACGCATCGTCCGCGAACGCGAGGTCCGTGACTCCGACCTCGACCTTGGGCGACTCGAGCATCGGCACGATCCGGATGACATCTGCCTGGAGCTCGACGATCGCCTGCGCGGCGCGTCCGGTCCCCGGGTCGACGATCTCGATCTCGCCGCGGCGCAGGAGGCGGCGCAGGTATCCGGCTTGCTGGCGCAGGCTGGGTGAGGGCATCTCGAGTCAGTCGTGCAAGCGATGGACCAGCCGCGCCGCGCGAGCCGCGGGGCCGCCGCCCCCGCGGTAGGCAACCAATCCGCAACTCGAGACAAAACTCTTCCCTCGAGTGGAAACGCGGGTCAGCGGGCCGTCTCCGCGGTCGCCTCGGCGAGCGCCCGCTTCGCGATGCGCGCGATCAGGAACACGACGACTGCGGTGACGAGCAGGCCGACCACGATGCGCCAGCCGCCGCCGGAGTCGCCCACGACCGAGCCGAGATACACGTACACGAACGTCCACGGCAGCATCCCCGTACACGCGATTGCGTAGTCGCGGAACGAAACCCGTGTGAGGCCGAGCGCGTAGTTCCCCAACGAGAAGGGGAACAGCGGCGAGAGGCGCAGGAGAAACACGATGCGCAGGCCTTCCTTCGCTATGGCGCGGTCGACGGCGGCGAAGCGCTCGTTGCCCGCCAGGCGCCGCTCGATCGCGGCGCGCGCGAAGCTCCGCGCGAGCAGGAAGGCGGCGCAGGCGCCCAGGGTCGCGCCGACGAACACGTACGCGGTGCCCGCCGCGAGGCCGAAAATCGCGCCCGCCGCGATCGTCAGCACGGAGCCGGGCACGAATGCGAGCGCCGCGAGCACGTAGCCGGCGATGAATACGATCGGACCCA
>DATFUE010000146.1:0-2906 GCA_035261165.1 Myxococcota bacterium | reverse complement strand
GCGCTCGGGCACGCCCGCGACCTCGGCGGGGATGCCGAGCATGAGCGTCGTCGAGGCGAGCGGCGCGACGCCGCCCGGAACGTAGATGCCGACGCGCGCCAGCGGCCGGATCACTTGACCGAGGCGCTCGTCGGCCGCGTCATGGCGCCAGCTCGCGGCGACGTGCAGGCTGTGAAAGCGGCGCACCCGCTCGGCGGCGAGCTCGAGCGCGGCGAGATCCTCGCGCGCGAGCTGGGAGATACCCGCGTCGATCTCCGCCTCCTCTAACGCGAGCTCGTCCGGGCGCAGCCGGTAGCCGTCGAAGTGCTCGATCGCGTCGAGCACCGCGTCATCGCCGCGCGCGCGCACGTCGTCGATGATTGCCGCGACGCGCTCCTGCAGCTGCGCGCGCTCGACCGAACGGCGCTCTTCGAGCGCGCGAAAACGCAGCGGGAACGCCCCGTCGCGTGAGTCGAGGAGCGCGATCTCGAGGGCTTCGGCCATGGAAGCTATTCCGCCTCGCGCCGGATCCGGCCACCCAGCCGCGCGATCTTCTCCTCGATCCGTTCGTAGCCGCGGTCGATGTGATACACGCGGCGCACGCGCGTCTCGCCCGATGCGGCCAGACCCGCGAGGACGAGTGACGCGCTCGCACGCAAATCGGTCGCCATGACGGGCGCGCCCGAGAGTCTTGACGCGCCGTTGACCACGGCGGTCTTGCCCTCGATCTCGATGTCGGCGCCGAGCCGCACGAGCTCGGGCACGTGCATGAAGCGGTTCTCGAAGATGTTCTCGCTGATCGCCGACACCCCATCCGCCTGCGTGAGCAGTGCCATGATCTGCGCCTGCATGTCGGTCGGGAAGCCGGGCCATGACGCGGTCTTGACGCGCAGGCCGCGGAAGCTCCCGCCGCGCCGCACGCGCGCCCAGTCGCTACCGATCTCCACGTCGAGGCCCGCCTCGCGCAGCTTCTCGAGCACGACGCTGCTGTGCTCGGGAATGATGCCCGTGACCTTCACGTCGCCCCCCGGCAGAACCGCGCCACAGGCGAGCAGGGTGCCGGTCTCGATGCGGTCGCCCGCCACGTGGTGGCGCACGCCCGAGAGACTCGTGACGCCCTGCACGATCAGGTGCTCGGAGCTCGCCTGGTCGATGCGCGCGCCCATCGCGCGCAGGACCGTGATCATCTCCTGCACCTCGGGCTCGCACGCGGCGTTCTCGAGCTCCGACACGCCGTCCGCGAGACAGGCCGCCATGAGCACGTTCTGCGTGCCGTTCACGGTGCGCACGTCGAAGGTCACGCGCGCGCCGCGCAGCCGTTCGCAGCGGGCTTCGACGTAGCCGCCCTCGAGCTCGATCTTCGCCCCCAGCGCCGCCATGCCCTTCAGGTGTTGGTCGACCGGGCGCGCGCCGATCGCGCAGCCACCGGGCAGGGACACCCGCGCGTGACCGCAGCGCGCGAGCAAGGGGCCGAGCACCATGAACGAGGCGCGCATGGTGCGCACCAGGTCGTAGGGCGCCTCGATCTGCGTTGGCGTCCCGCCGTCGATGCGCAGTGTGTCGGCCGATTCCCAGCCGCCGCGCACGCCGAGCGCCTCGAGGATCAAGAGCATCGTGTCCAGGTCGCGGACGTGCGGCGTGTTCGCGAGCGTCACCGGCTGGTCGGTGAGCAGCGCCGCCGCCATCAGCGCGAGCGCCGAGTTCTTCGAGCCGCTGGCCGCGACCTCGCCGCGCAGGGGCACTCCGCCTTCGATCCGGAATTGGTCCATCAGGTGCTCTCCACATACAGGCCGAGAACCACGCGCGTGATTCCGGCCAGGTCGGCAAACGTCTCCACTTCGGCAGCGCCGGTCGCGCGCAAGAGCTCGACGACGGCGGCAGACTGCCCTGCGCCGATCTCGAGCGCGAGCGCGCCCGGTCGCTCGACGCGCGCGGGCGCGTCGGCGCAGATCTGTCGGATCACGTCGAGACCGTCGGGGCCGCCATCGAGCGCGAGCGCCGGCTCGTGGCGCAGCTCCGGCGCGAGCGCCGCGAGCTCGCCGCTCGCGACGTAGGGCGGGTTCGAGAGCACCAGGTCGAAGCTGCCCGCGATCTCGGGCAGGTGGCGCGCCTCGACCAGCGTGACTCGGTCGAGCACGCCCAGCGCGCCGAGATTCTCGCGCGCCAGCTCGAGCGCGCGTGCCGAGGCGTCAGTGGCGACGATCTCGAGCGTGGGCAGCTCGCGCGCCAGCGCCGCTGCCACACAGCCCGAGCCGACGCCGATCTCGAGCGCGCGGCGCGGCTTTCGATCGAGCGCGACCCGCACCAAGGTCTCGGTCTCGGGCCGCGGGATCAGCACGTCGGGAGTCACACGGAACGGGAGCGACCAGAACTCGCGCCGCTCCAAGAGGTATGCGACCGGCACGCGCTCCTTGGCGCGGCGCCGGACCAGCTCGCGGAAGCGCGCGCGGTCCGCCTCGCCGAGCGGCTTGTCGAAGCTCATGTAGAGGTCCATGCGCGACCCCCCCAGGACGTGCGCGAGCAAGAGCTCCGCGTCCAGGCGCGCCTGCGGCACGTCGTGCTGCTTGAAGAAGTCCGCCGTCCAGCGCACGAACTCCATGAGCGTCCAATCCGCGCCGCTCACAACTGCTCCCGGAGCGCTTCGCTCTCGAGCTGGGTCGCCACGGCGTCCACCAGCTCGTCGATCTCGCCTTCCATCACGCGGTCCAGCTTGTGCAGAGTGACTCCGGCGCGGTGATCGGTGACGCGGTTCTGCGGGAAGTTGTAGGTGCGGATCCGCTCGCTGCGGTCGCCGCTGCCGATCTGTCCCTTGCGCTCCGCGGCGCGCTCCGAGTCGAGCCGACTCTGCTCGAGATCCAGAAGACGCGCGCGCAGCACCTTCAGCGCCTTCGCCTTGTTCTTGTGCTGCGACTTCTCGTCCTGACACT
>DATFUE010000145.1:0-9609 GCA_035261165.1 Myxococcota bacterium | reverse complement strand
GGCCTGGTCGCGGGCTTCTCGCTCGTGCCGATCGCCTTCGTGCCGCTGCTCGCGCTGGTCGGCTGGTTCGCGTTTCCGCGCGAGGTGGCGTGGCGCATCGTCGCGCTGGAGCTCGGGGCCATGCCGGTGTGCGCGACGGTGCCGCTCGTGCTGCGGATCACCGGCTCGACACGCGTGGCCGGCAACTTCATGCTCGCGTATGCGTTCCTGCTGTTCGGGCTCGTGACTTACTACGCGGGCGGGATGATGTCGCCCCCGAGCTTCTGGAACGTGCTGATCCCGATGACCGCGATCGCCCTGGTCGGGCGCCGCTGGGCGTGGTTCTGGACCGCGGCCGTGCTGGCCGAGGGCATCGCCGTCGTCTGGCTGGAGCGCAGCGGCTTCCAGTTCACGAACCAAATCCTGCCCGCGTGGCGCCCGCTGTACTGGTTCGCCAGCATCGCGAGCCTGGCGAGCTTGATCATGCTGGCCGGCCTCGTGTACGAGCGCTCGAAAGACGTCGCCCTACACAGTTTGGAGTCGGCCAACGCCGAGCTGGAGCGCGCGCGCGACGAGGCGGACCGGGCCAGCATCGCGAAGAGCGACTTCCTCGCGGTCCTGACGCACGAGATCCGCACGCCGATGACGGCGATCCTCGGCTTCGCGGACGTGCTGCACGGCGAGTGGAGCGAGCGCGGCTTCCCCGAGCGCGAGCTCGAGGCGCTGACGCGCATCCAGCGCAACGGGCGCGAGCTGATCGAGACGATCAACGACCTGCTCGACCTGTCGAAGATCGAGGCGGGCAAGCTCGAGCTCGAGCGCCTGGCGTTCTCGCCCACGGAGCTGGTCGCGGAGGTGCTCGAGGCGGCGCGCCCGCGCGCGCAGGCGCTGGGACTCGAGCTCTCGCTCGAGCTGGGCGCCGATCTGCCCGGCAGCGTGCAGAGCGACCCCGCGCGCCTGCGCCAGGTCACGGCTCAGTTGATCGAGAACGCGCTCGCGTTCACAGCGAGCGGGGAGGTCCGCGTGTCACTCGGAATCGCGCGCGACCCGCGCGGCGCGTGCCTCGACCTGCGCGTGCGCGACACGGGGCCCGGCATACCCCAGGATCGCCTCGCCACGTTGTTCCAAGCGGGCGCGCGCCGGGTTTCCGAGCAGACGGGAGTGAGTCGCGGTCTCGGGCTCGGCCTGGCGATGTGCAAGCGACTCACCGAGCTCCTGGGCGGGCAGATCTCGGCCGCGAGCGAGCTCGGCCGCGGAAGCGAGTTCCGCGTGCTCGTACCGATCGCGGGCGCGGCGCCGGCCGCGGGCCCCCTCGCGCCGCGCGCGCCGCAGCGCCTGCGCGCCCGCGTGCTGGTCGTGGACGACGGCCCGGACAACCTGCGTCTGATTGCGCACCTGCTCGGCCGAGCGGGCGCGCAGGTCGAGACCGCGAGCAGCGGCCACGCGGCACTCGCGCTCGTCGCGGAGGCAGAGTCCTCCGCGCGCCGCTTCGACGTCGTGCTCATGGACATGCAGATGCCCGGGATCGACGGCTATGCCGCGACCACCGAGCTGCGGCGCCGCGGCTTCACACGCCCGATCCTGGCGCTCACCGCGCACGCGGTGCCCGGCACGCGCGAGGCCTGCCTCGCCGCGGGCTGCGACGACTTCGCGACCAAGCCTGTCGACCGGGAAGAGCTGATCGAGCGGATTCGGCGCCTTTGTGCGGATATACTGCCCCGCGGGGAGTGAGTCGATGACGGAGCCCGCGGCGCGAACGCTCGAGGCCAGACCGGAGAGCGAGATCCCGCGCTTGGGCTTCCTTCAAGGGCTGCGCTTGGTGGCTGCGAGCGGCGGTGGCCGAGTGGACATGCTGAGCGGCCTGCGCGAGCAGTACGAGCGCCACGGTCCGGTCGTGATCCAGGTCAGCCGGCCGTTCAAGATGGTGAACCTGTTCGGCCCCGAGGCGAACCGACTCGTGCTCATGGATCGCGAGCAGATCTTCAGCGCGCAGCGCCCGTGGACCCAGATCATGGGGCGCATCTTCCCCAACGGGCTCCTGCTCCGCGACGGCGCGGACCACAAGCACCACCGCAAGGTCATGCACGAGGCGTTCACCCGCCCCGCGCTGCGCGACTACGCCGAGCGCATGAGCCCGACGATCGCGCGCGGCATCGCGTCCTTCTCCGCGAGTGACTCGCCGATCCTTGCGTTCCGCGCGTACAAGCGGCTGACGCTCGAGATGGCGGCGTCGATCTTCGTCGGCACGGACCTCGGAACCACCACGCGCCCCATGAACACCGCCTTCGAGGACATGGTGGCGGCGTCGATGTCGCGAATCCGTTTGCCGCTGATTGGGCGCGAGTTCCGGCGCGGCCTGCGCGGGCGGAAGTTCATGCTCGAGCTGCTCGGCGGCATGCTCGAGAAGAAGCACGGCGACGCCGGCCCGGACATGTTCAGCCGCCTGTGTCGTGCGCGCACGCCGGAAGGCGAGGCGCTGCGCGACTCGGAAGTGCTGGACCACATGATCTTCCTGATGATGGCCGCGCACGACACGACCACGAGCACGCTCACGTCGCTGACCTACGAGCTCGCGAAGCAGCTTTCGTTCCAGGAGCGGGTGCGCGAGGAGAGCCGCGCGCTGGCCGTGAGCGATCCGAGCCTGGACGAGCTCGGGAAGCTCGAGTCTCTCGGCATGGCGATGAACGAGACCCTGCGCCGCTACCCGCCACTGCCCGTGATCCCGCGGGTCAACACCGCGGCCTTCGAGTTCGGCGGCTTCCAGATTCCCGCGGGCTGCATGGTGGTCGTGTCGCCGATCCACACGCACCACATGAACGAGTGGTGGAGCGACCCTTTCCGCTGGGACCCGGAGCGCTTCGCGCCGGGCCGCGCCGAGCACGAGCGACACACTCACTCGTTCGCGCCCTTCGGTGGCGGCCCGCACATGTGTCTCGGGCTGCGCTTCGCGGAGGCGCAGGTGAAGCTGGTCATGCACCACCTGGTGTCGCGCCACCGCTGGACCGTGCCCGAGGGCTACGTGATGCCCGTCCAGCAGGCGCCGATCTCGAAGCCGCGCGACGGTCTGCCGGTGACGTTCACGCGTCTGGCTTGACACGGGCCGGCGGCCCGCCGGAGCATGCGGCGATGGAACACAAATTCGTCGGTCGCTCCGGTCTGCGCGTCTCCGTCGTCGGTCTGGGCTGCAACAACTTCGGCCAGCGCTGCGATCTCGCGCAGACGCGCGCCGTGGTCGCGAAGGCGCTCGACCTCGGGATCACCCTGTTCGACACCGCCGACGTGTACGGCGGTCAAGGTGTCTCGGAAGAGTATCTCGGCAAGGCGCTCGAAGGCCGCCGCGCCGACGTGATCGTCGCAACCAAGTTCGGCATGCCGATGGGCGAGGGGCTGAAGCGCGGGGGCTCGCGCCGCTGGGTGATGCAGGCGGCGGAGAACAGCCTGCGCCGGCTCGGCACGGACTTCATCGACCTGTACCAGATTCACACCCCAGACCCGCACACGCCGATCGAGGAGACACTGCGCGCGCTCGACGACCTCGTGCGCCAGGGCAAGGTCCGCTACATCGGCTGCTCCAACTTCGCCGCCTGGCAGGTGGTCGAGGCGGCGTGGACCTCGCGCAGCGCGAACCTCGCGCCGTTCGTCTCGGCGCAGAACTTCTACAACCTGCTCGAGCGCAACGTCGAGCGCGAGCTGGTGCCGGCGTGCAACGCGTACGGGCTCGGCGTATTGCCGTACTTCCCACTGGCGAGCGGTCTCCTCACCGGCAAGTACCGCCGCGGCGAGGCCGCGCCCGAGGGCACGCGCCTGGCCGTGCCGCGCTTCAAGTCGGCGCTCAGCGACAAGAACTTCGACCGGGTCGAGAAGCTCGCCGCCTTCGCGGCGGACGCGGGTCACTCATTGCTCGAGCTCGCGATCGGCTGGCTCGCGAGTCAGCCGCACGTGTCGAGCGTGATCGCCGGCGCGACGAAGCCGGAGCAGGTCGAGCAGAACGCGCGCGCGGGCGAGTGGAGGCTCACCCCCGCGGAGCTCGTCAAGCTGAACGAGCTGGCCGCGGCATGACGGACTCACGCCCGATCGCCACCGGCACCGAGCATCTGCAGGCTCGGGTCGAGGACGGCGTCGCCTATCTCACGATGCACCGCCCCGAGCGCCGCAACGCGCTCTCCGACGAGATGCTGCGCGGTCTGGCCGAAGCGCTGCGCGAGGTCGAGACCGCGATCGACGTGCGCTGCGTCGTGCTCACCGGTGCGGGCGGCGCGTTCTGCGCCGGCGGCGACGTGAAGGGCATGGCGGCGGGGACGAATCGCGTCGGACCGGCGATCTCGCTCGACGAGCGCATCCACCGCCAGCGCCTGTCGCAGCGCGAGACCGCCGGGCGGATCTTCCGCATGCCCAAGCCCGTGATCGCCTCGCTGCCCGGCGCCGCCGCCGGCGCGGGCTTGTCGCTCGCGCTGGCCTGCGATCTGCGCATCGCCGCGGAGAGCGCCGTGCTCACCACCGCGTTCGCGAAGGTCGGCTTCAGCGGCGACTACGGTGGCACGTACTTCCTGAGTCACTTGATCGGCGCCGCCAAGGCGCGCGAGCTGTACTACCTGTCCGATCGCCTCGACGCGAAGGAAGCAGAGCGCCTCGGCCTGGTGAACCGGGTGGTCCCCGACTCCGCCCTCGAGTCCGAGACGAGCGCGCTCGCGGAGCGCCTCGCCAGCGGCGCGACCGTCGCCTTGCGGTACATGAAGGAGAACCTGAACCGCGCGCAGGAAGGCGCGAGCGCCGAGGAGTGTCTCGACCTCGAGGCCACGCACCACGTGCACACGGGACTCACCGAAGACCACCGCGACGCCGCGAAGGCCTTCGTCGAGAAACGTCCGCCGGTGTTCAAGGGGCGCTAACCGGGATGAAGATCCCGCTCCAGCTCGCGCCGCTGGCGCTGTATGTGTGGCTGCTTGCGCCCGGCGCCGTCTCGGCGGCGGAGGGCGCCGGCGAGCTCCGCACCGACGCGCAGCACTGCGCGGCGGCGATGCTGGCTGCGGAGGCGTCCGAGGGGGCGATCGCGTGCATGCATCCGAGTCTGGTGAAGGCGCTGGGCGGCGCGGATGCGGCGACCGAGAAGATCGCTCGCCAGCGCAAGGTGATGGCCGAGCATGGCGCGGTGTTCGACAGTGTCTCGATCGGCATGCCCGGGCCGACCGTCGCCGTGGGGCGCCGAGAGTTCGCGCTCATCCCGCAGACGCTGAAGATCAAGACCAAAGACGGCATGCTGCGGCAGGCCGGCTATCTCCTGGCCGTCCGCGACCGGGGCGCGAAGGCGTGGACGTTCCTCGATGCGACCGCGGCCACGCCGACGACGCTCGCCACCCTCTTCCCCGAGATCCCCGCCTCCGAGTTCGCCGCGAAGCTCAAGATCCCCGCGCGCGAAGATCCGGTTCTGGAGAACTAGGCGACGATCGACGAGACGACCTGGTCCGACAGTCGCGCGACTCGCTCGACGTGAAAGCTGTCCTCCATGAGTCCGGTCGAGGCGAACGCGAACGTGAGCTCGCGCTCGGGATCGATCCAGAACGCGGTCGAGCCCGCGCCGATGCCGCCGAAGGTACGCGGTGAGTTGAGCGCGCCGAAGGGTCCCGGGGTCGGCTTCTCGCCGCGCAGGAAGAAGCCGATGCCGAGATACGCGGGAAACACGTCCCAGCCGCGGAAGCCGGTCGTGTAGTTCCAGAGCTCGTTCGGGCGCTCACCGGTCTGGTTGCGCGTCGCGTAGTCGATCGTCGCGGGCGAGAGCACGCGCACGCCGTCGAGCTCGCCCCCGCGGCGCAACATTTCGGCGAAGCGATGCATGTCGCGCACCGTGGTGAGAAAGCCGCCCGCCGGCATTTCGGCGCCGGGCAGGGCGATGAGCTGCTGGATGCCTTCGAGCGCGGCGGGATCGAAGAGGCCCGCGTCCTTGTACGCGGAGCGGATCGGGCACCAGCGCGCGACGAGGTCGTCGCGCGCACCGAGCGCGGTGTCGCGCATGCCGAGCGGCTGGAACAGATCGTCGTCGAGCATGCGCGCGAAGGTGCGGCCGCGGCCGTCGGCGCGCAGCGCCATCGCGGCCACCACCGAGTGCGCGAGCACGATCGAGTAGTTCACGCGGGCGCCGGGCAGTGACTCGAGCGCGGAGCGACACGCGTAGTCGGTCAGCTTCTCGATGTTCATCAGCACCTCGGGCGGCACGGTCGGGATCGCCGACTGCAGCCCACTGGTCTGCGTCAGCAGCTGATAGAGAGTGACTCGCTCCTTGCCCAGCTTGCCGAACTCCGGGATCACGCTCGCCACCGGCGCGTGCAGCGCGAGGGCCCCGCGCTCGACGAGCCCGAGCACGAGCGCCGTCGTGTACTGCTTCCCGACCGAGAGGCTGGTGAACACCGCGTCGGGCCCGAGCTTTCTGCCCGACTTGCGGTCCGCGTGGCCGAGCACGTGCTCGAGCACGACCTGCCCGCGCCGCGCGACGATGATGGAGGCGCCGTGGCAGCGCTCCGCCTCGATGTCGCTCTCGAGCTGCCTCTTCACGCGCGCCAGCCGCGCCTCGTCGAAGCCCAGATCCCGAGCGTTCGCCATCATCGTGTCCTCCGTCGCTGCAGGATAGCAGTCGAGCCGAGGCTCTTCTCACTCTGCGCCGGCGCCCGCGCGGCCCTTCCAGGTCGCGCCCTCGTTGCGCCAATGCCGGCGGGCGGAGTCGAGGGTCATGGCGGCGTAGAGCAGGCCGGCGGCGGGGAGGGCGAGGGCGAGCCAGGGCGAGCGGCCGTAGAGAGTGAGTGTGGGGACGAACGAGGCGGCTTGCAGCGCCCAGGCGGCGGCGCCGAACGCGGCGGGGCTCGAGTCAGCGCCGAGGAGCCACGCGAGCACCGACAGCGGAGGCACGAGATACAACACCGCCAGACCCGCAAGCGTGCCGGCGACCAGGGCGGGCGAGTGATCGAGCTGCGTGTAGGCGCTGCGCGCCACCATGTTCCATACGTCCGCGATTCCCTCGTACGGGCGAATCGACGTCTCGCGGTCCGCGAGGCCGAGCCAGATCTTCCCGCCGCGCTTGAGGGCGCGGCCGAGGGCGCAGTCGTCGATCACTTCGCCGCGCAATGACTCGATGCCGCCCGCGCGCGCCAGCGCGTCCGCGCGCACCAACATGCAGCCGCCGGCGGCGCCGGCCACGCGCGAGCTCGGGTCGTTCACGCGCGGGAACGGGTAGAGCAGCTGGAAGAAGTAGACGAACGCGGGAACCAGGAGGGCGTTCCAGCCGCGGCCGCGGTCGAGCTTCACCATCAGGGAGACGAGGTCGAGCTTCTCGGCACAGCCCTTGGCGACGAGCCGCGCGAGTGAGTCGGGCGCGTGCAGGACGTCCGCATCGCTGAGCCACCACCACGCGGGGGCGGCGCCCGCGCGCTCCGCGGCGCGCAGTCCCGACTCGACCGCCCACATCTTTCCGACCCAGCCGGCCGGGCGCTCCGCGGCGCGCACCACCTCGAGGCGCGCGCCGCGCGGGTGACCCTTTGCGGTGTCGCGCGCCGCGTCGGCCGTGCCGTCCGCGCTCTCGTCGTCGACCAGGACGATGCGCAGTCGGCCGGCGTACTCCTGGTCGAGCAGGGCGCGGACGGTGCGCGGAACCAGATCGGCCTCGTCGCGCGCGGGAACGACCGCAACGACGTCGGGCCACAGCGCGGGCGCGGGCTCACGGCCGTCGAGGCGCTGATCGGCGAGCCAGAAGCGACCGTGCGCGAACACCAAGTACAGCCATGCCGCGAGCGAGAGCGCGGCCGCGAGCTCGAACATGGGCCGGACTCTAGCGGTATACTCCTCTTAGAACATGTTCTAGGGAGAGGATCCATGCGCACCGAGCTCTGCGAACGCCTGGGCATCGAGTTCCCGATCTTCGCGTTCAGCCACTGCCGTGACGTGGTGGCTGCCGTCTCTCAGGCCGGGGGCTTCGGCGTGTTGGGCGCGGTCGGCTTCACGCCCGAGCAGCTCGCGGTCGAGTGCAAGTGGATCGACGAGCACGTCGGCGCGAAACCGTATGGTGTCGACCTGGTGATCCCGCAGAAGTACGAAGGCATGGGCGAGATCGATCCCGCGAAGCTCGAGGACCTGCTGCGCGCGCAGATCCCGCTGCGGCATCGCGAGTTCGCGGCCAAGCTGTTGGCGGATCACGGCGTGCCGGAGCTGCCGCCCGAGAACCGCGCGCGCGAGCTGCTCGGCTGGACCGAGGCCACCGCCGCGCCGCAGATCGAGGTCGCGCTGAAGCACGACAAGGTGCGCCTGATCGCGAACGCGCTCGGCACACCGCCCAAGGAAGTGATCCAGCAGGTGCAGCGCAGCGGCCGATTGGTCGCGGCTCTCTGCGGCCGCGTCCACCAAGCCAAGCGGCACCGTGACTCCGGCGTCGACATCGTGATCGCGCAGGGCACCGAGGGCGGCGGTCACACCGGCGAGATCGGCAGCCTCGTGCTCTGGCCGCAGGTCATCGAAGCGGTGTCGCCGGCGCCGGTGTTGGCCGCGGGAGGGATCGGCAAGGGCTCGCAGATCGCCGCGGCGCTCGCGCTGGGCGCGCAGGGCGTGTGGACCGGGTCGCTGTGGCTCACCGTCGAGGAGGCCGCAGCCGAGCCCGCGGCGATCGAGTCACTGCTGCGCGCGAGCAGCGAGGACACGGTGCGCTCGCGCTCCTGGACCGGGAAGCCGTGCCGCATGCTGAAGAACGAATGGACCGAGGCCTGGGAGCAGCCCGACTCGCCCAAGCCGCTGGGCATGCCGCTGCAGGGCATGGTCACGATGGACGCCATCGCGCGCACCTCGCGCTATGCCGCGTCGCCGCACGCGCAGCAGGTCGCGTTCAACCCCGTGGGCCAGACCGTCGGGCTGATGCGCGAGGTGCGCTCCTGCCGCGAGGTGATCTACGACCTGGTCGAGGGCTACCTCACGGCCAGCGAGAGACTCGCGGCGCTCGCGCCGCGCGAGTGAGTCGCTCTACTTCTTCTTGAGCTCGATCTCGGTCGCGGTCATCTTGTAGTGGATCGTGACCTTGTCGCCCGCCTTCACGGCGGGGCCCTTGGTGCCCGCGTCCTTCGCGATCGTCCAGTGATCCTTGCCCTTGGTGACGACGATCGAGTCGTCGCTGACGGAGACCACGGGGCCGGTCACTTGGTAGGTCTTCATCTCGTGGGCGCCGGCCGCGATCGCCAGCAGCAGCGCGCTCGCCAGGACTCCGATCGCCACTCGCTTCATCGACATCTCCTCCCATGCGTCGCCGCGCGCCGAGAATCGTACACCCCGAGCGCGTACACTCGCCTCATGAAAGCGATCGTCGTATCGAAGACCGGTGGACCCGAGGTGCTCGAGCTGCGCGACCAGGATCCGGGCGCGCCCGGTCCGGGTCAGGCGCGCGTGCGCGTGCGCGCGGCCGGCGTGAACTTCGTCGACGTCTACCACCGCACGGGGCTCTATCCGCGGCCCGTGCCGTTCGTCGCCGGGCTCGAGGGCGCGGGGGTGGTCGAGTCTCTCGGACCCGGAGTCACGACCGTGGCGGTCGGCGATCGTGTCGCCTGGGCGTCGGCGCCCGGCTCGTACGCGGAGGCCGTAGTGGCGCCGGTGGATCGACTGCTGCGC
>DATFUE010000144.1:0-2106 GCA_035261165.1 Myxococcota bacterium | reverse complement strand
CGTGCTGTTCTTCGACATCATCCCCGAGGGCGTGCCCTTCGAGCTCGTGAACCGCGTGATGGACCGCAAGACACTCGGCGAGCTCGTGAACGAGGTGTACCGGCGCGTGGGCAACAAGGCGACGGTCATCCTGTCCGATCGCCTGCGCACGCTCGGCTACGAATTCGCGACCAAGGCGGGTATCTCGATCTGCATCGACGACATGCGCGTTCCGAAGAGCAAGGCGAGCCTGATCGACGAGGCGCAGTCGGACGTCGGCGAGTTCCAGCGCCAGTACCAGGAAGGCCTGATCACCGACGGCGAGCGCTACAACAAGGTCGTCGACCGCTGGGCGGCGGTGACCGACGAGCTCTCGCAAGAGCTGATGGCCGCGATCGCGCAGGAAGACGTCGTCGACCGCGCGGGCTCGCCGGCGAAGGTCCCGAGCATGAACTCCATCTTCATGATGGTCGACTCCGGCGCCCGCGGTTCGGCGCAGCAGGTGCGCCAGCTCGCCGGCATGCGCGGGCTGATGGCGAAGCCGTCGGGTGAGATCATCGAGCGGCCGATCCTCTCGAACTTCCGCGAGGGTCTCTCGGTGCTCGAGTACTTCATCTCGACACACGGCGCGCGCAAGGGTCTCGCGGACACCGCCCTGAAGACGGCGAACTCCGGCTACCTGACGCGGCGCCTGGTGGACGTCGCGCAGGACGTGATCGTGAACATCCGCGACTGCGGAACGCTCGACGGTCTCGAGATCCACCAGCTCGTCGAGGGCGGCGAGGTCATCGAGCGCCTGGGAGACCGCATCCTCGGCCGCGTCGCGCTGACGGACATCACCGACCCGGTGACTGCCGAGGTGCTCGTCGGAGTCGGCGAGGAGATCGACGAAGACAAGGTGCGCCGGATCGAGGACGCGGGCATCGAGCACGTCACGATCCGCTCGGTGCTCACCTGCAACGCGCTGCGCGGCGTGTGCGCGCTGTGCTACGGCCGCGACCTCGGCCAGGGCAAGCTCGTCAACCTCGGCGAGGCGATCGGCGTGATCGCGGCGCAGTCGATCGGCGAGCCGGGCACGCAGCTCACGATGCGCACCTTCCACATCGGCGGCACGGCGACTCAGCGCGTCGAGCAGTCGCACGTCGAGGCGCGCAACGAGGGCTCGGTCAAGTATCTCAACATCTCGACCATTCGCGACAAACACGGCGCGATCATCGTCATGAACCGCAACGGCGAGATCGCCGTCGTCGATTCGACCGGTCGCGAGCGCGAGCGCTACCCGGTGGTGTACGGCGCGAAGCTGCACCTCCCGGACGGGGCGCCGATCAAGGCGGGCGGACTGATCCACGAGTGGGATCCGTTCCAGACGCCGATCCTCGCGGACGTCGCCGGCCGGCTGAAGTTCGGCGACATCCTCTCCGGCCAGACGATGGAGGAGCAGGTCGACGAGTTCACCGGCCTGTCTCGCAAGGTCATCGTCGAGTCGAAGGATCCCGACCTGCGGCCGCGCATCTCGATCAAGGACCCCGAGGGCAACACCATTCGGCGTTACATGATGCCGGTCGGCGTGAACATCTCGGTGACCGAGGATGAGATGGTCGAGCCGGGTGACACGCTCGCGCGCATCCCGCGCGAGACGACGAAGACCAAGGACATCACCGGCGGTCTGCCGCGCGTCGCGGAGCTCTTCGAGGCACGCAAGCCGAAGGAGTTCGCGATCGTCTCGGAGATCGACGGCACGGTGAGCTTCGGCCCCGACGTGCGCGGCAAGCGGCGCGTGATCGTGACCCCGGAAACGGGCGATCCGCGCAACTACGACATCCCGAAGGGCAAGCACATCGCGGTGCACGAGGGCGACTTCGTGCGCGCCGGCGAAGCGCTCATGGGCGGTTCGTCCAACCCGCACGACATCCTGAAGATCAAGGGCGAAAAAGAGCTCGCGAAGTATCTGCTCGACGAGGTGCAGGAGGTCTACCGACTCCAGGGTGTGTCGATCAACGACAAGCACATCGAAGTCATCGTCCGGCAGATGCTGCGCTGGGTGCGCGTCACCGAGGTCGGCGACACCGACTTCCTGATCGGCGAGCAGGTCGAGAAGCACGTCTTCGAGGACGTGAACAAGAAGAC
>DATFUE010000143.1:0-2176 GCA_035261165.1 Myxococcota bacterium | reverse complement strand
AGCGAGCGGCCCAGGTTCCAGGAGCGCAGGCGCGCGATCGCCAGTGAGTCCGCGGCGCTCCAGGGCTCCGGCTCCAGCTCGAGCCAGCGCAGCTCGAAGGGCCGCGGCACGCGCGCAGCCGCGACCTCTGCGAGCCACGCGTTCACGCCCGCCGCGTACGCGTCGAGCGCCGCGCGCGCGTCGCGAGACAGTCGAGTGACTTCCCGGTCCGCCGCGACGCCGAAGCCGAGCGTGCGCGCCAGTCGATCGCTGTCGAGCGCGCGCGCCCCCAACACTTCCGCGAGTCGCCCGCGCGCGCTGCGCCGCAGCACCTCCATCTGCCAGAGGCGATCCTGCGCGTGCGCGAAGCCGAGCGCGCGGTAGGCGTCGACCAGGTTCTCCGCTTCGACGTGCGGAATTCCGAAGGGGTCGCGCACGATGCGCGCGCGCGCGGAGAGACCGGGCAGCACGAGCTCGCCCTGCGCGCTCGGGCCGGGGTCGCGGCCGACCAGCGCGAGCACGAGCGACGTTCCCGCCGCGGCCACCGCGAGGGCTCCGAGCGCCACCGCGGCGGAGACCCGAACCCAGCGACTCACGGCGTGGTCTGCCGCCCGAGGCCCTCGAGCACGACCTGCGCGAACGCGTGCGTGCGCGTGTACGACGCGCCCACCCAGGCGCGCGCGAAGCCGCGCTCGCGCGCCAGCTCGAGCGCGCGCCCGTGGATCTCGAGGTCGAGACCGCGCTCGGTCTCGACCGTCTCGAAGTCACGCCAGGCGACGCCGCGCCCCCAACCGGTGCCGATGGCCTTCATCCCGGCCTCCTTAACGGCAAAGCGCAGCGCGAAGTGCGACGCGGAGCGGCCGCGGCGCCCGCAGTCGGCGATCTCGCGCGCGGTGTACACCCGGTCGCGCATGCGCGTCCCGCGGCGCGCCAGCGCGCGCTCGACGCGCGCGATCTCCACCACGTCGATCCCGCCCCCGATGATCACGGCGCGCGAACCTAGCACAGCCGATCGCGCACTTTTGCGAGCGGAATCACGTCGTTTGACGCTCGGAAGAGCGCTTGGCTATGCTGCCCGCGGCTCACGAGGAGGGACTTCCAGGAGATTCCCCATGGCTTCAGGTGTGCGCGTCGGAATCAATGGCTTCGGGCGGATCGGGCGGCTGGTCTTCCGCGCCCTTCACGAGCTGGGCGCGACCGCGCATGGGCTCGAGGTCGTGGCGGTGGGCGACATCGTGCCCGCGGACAACCTCGCCTATCTCGTCAAGTACGACTCCACGCAGGGAGCGTTCAAGGGACAGGTCGGCTCGAAGAAGTCGTCGCCCGACAAGCCCGAGGACGACGTGCTCGTGGTCGACGGCAAGGACATCAGGGTGGTCTCGGCCAAGACACCGGCCGAGCTGCCCTGGGCCGCGCTCGGCGTGCAGATCGTGATCGAGTCGACGGGTCTCTTCACCGAGGCGGACAAGGCGAAGGGTCACATCGCCGCCGGCGCGAAGAAGGTCATCATCTCCGCCCCCGCGAAGGGCGAGGACCTCACGGTGGTGATGGGCGTCAACGACGACAAGTACGACGCCGTGAAGCACCACGTGATCTCGAACGCCTCGTGCACCACGAACTGTCTCGCGCCGGTCGTGCACGTGCTGCTGAAAGAGGGCTTCGGCGTCGCGGAGGGCCTGATGACCGCCGTGCACGCCTACACCGCGACTCAGAAGACGGTGGACGGGCCCTCGAGAAAAGACTGGAAGGGCGGGCGCAACGCAGCGATCAACATCATTCCGTCGGCCACTGGCGCGGCGAAGGCCGTCGGCCTCGTGCTTCCCGAGATTCAGGGCAAGCTGACCGGAATGGCGTTCCGCGTGCCGACGCCGACGGTGTCCGTCGTCGACCTGACGGTGAAGACGGTGAAGTCCACCTCGATCGGCGACATCGGGCGCGCGATGCGGAACGCCTCGGAGACCTATCTGAAGGGGATCCTCGGCTACACCGAGGACGAGGTCGTCTCGACGGACTTCCTGCACGATCCGCGCTCGTCGATCTTCGACGCGGGCAGCTCGCTCGAGCTGAACAAGAACTTCTTCAAGCTGATCGCCTGGTACGACAACGAGTGGGGCTACGCGCGCCGCATCGTCGACCTCACCCGCCTCGTCGCCCAGAAGCTGTGAGTCCCGACGATCGCGCGGGCACCCTACCCGCG
>DATFUE010000142.1:0-3342 GCA_035261165.1 Myxococcota bacterium | reverse complement strand
CTACGTGCGTGCGCATCAGTACTCGGGCTACCGCCAGCTGACCAAGGCCGCGAAGTCACAGGACCCGGGCCGGGTGCAGCTCATGAACAAGCTCACGTCGACGAACATCGGCCAGGAAGTCGCGAAGCTCGCGCTCGACATACTAGGCGACGACGGCCTGTACGAGCCGGGCGAGCGCCAGCTCGGCGGTCCGCGCGACAACGCGCAGTGGGTCGGCCAGTTCATGTGGTCGCTCGGCAGCGCGGTCGCGGGCGGCACCGCCAACATCCAGCGCAACGTGATCGGCGAGCGCGGTCTCGGCCTGCCCCGCGACGCCGCAGTGCAGAGGAGCTAGGCCGTGAACTTCGACCTGTCCGACGAGCAAGAGCTCCTGCAGGAGACGGTGCGGCAGTTCGCGGCCAACGAGTGTCCGGCCAACCGGGTGCGGGCGATCTTCGACGGCGACGTGGGGCACGACGGCGAATTGTGGAAGGGCCTCGTCGAGCTCGGCCTGGGGGCGATCGCGGTGCCGGACGAATTCGGCGGCGCGGGCCTGGAGCTCCTCGACCAGGCGCTGGTCGCCGAGGTGCTGGGCGCGGCCGCCGTGCCGGGGCCGTTCCTCGGTCACTCACTCGCCGGTCTCGCGGTCCTCTGGGGCGGCAGCGACGCGCAGAAGAAGACCTGGCTGCCGAAGCTCGCGAGCGGCGAGCTGCTCGGCACGGTCGCGTTCGCCGAGGGCGACGAGCGCTGGCAGCCGGACGAATGGGCGCTCGCGGGCGGGCCGACACTTTCCGGTGTCAAGACCGCGGCGCCGTTCGGCGCGCATGCGGACCTGGTGGTGGTCGGCACGGCCGGGGGCGGGCTCGCGCTCGTGGAGCGGGGCGCGCGCGGACTCTCGGCGCGGCCGCTGCCGGGGGTCGACCGCACCCGGCGCATCGCGGAGCTCCGCTTCGAGAACACGCCCTGCGAGTCACTCCCGAACGGCGTCGCCGCCTCCGCGCGCGTGCGCGACGCGGGCCTGGTGCTGCTCGCCGCCGACGCGTTCGGCGGCGCGCAGCGCCTGCTCGAGATGTCGGTCGAGTACGCGAAGACGCGCCAGCAGTTCGGCGTCACGATCGGCAGCTTCCAGGGCCTGAAGCACCAGCTCGCGAACCTGGCGGTCGAGATCGAGCCGGCGCGCGGCCTCTACTGGTACGCGGCGCACGCCTTCGACCACGTGCGCGAGGAGTCGGAGCGAACGGCTGCGCTCGCCAAGGCGCACCTGACTCACGTCTACATGCAGGCCGCGCGCGATTCCGTGGAGGCGCACGGCGGCATCGGCTTCACGTGGGAATGCGACGTCCAGATCTACTTCAAGCGCGCGATGTTCGACCGCGCGTTTCTCGGTACGCCGGCGACGCACCGCGAGCGCGCGGCCGCGCTCGCCGGTTGGTGAGGAGACCCCGATGAGCGACTCGCTGCATACACAGATCGATGTCAAGGACGGGATCGCGACGATCACCCTGAACCGGCCCGAGCGCATGAACGCGTGGACCGCGCAGATGGGCGTCGAGCTGAACGAGCACCTGGTGCGCTGCGACGAGGACGACGCGGTGCGCGCCGTGGTGGTCACCGGGGCGGGCCGCGCGTTCTGCGCCGGCGCGGATCTCGAGCGCGGCGGCGAGACGTTCGCGGGCGGCGGCACGTCCGATGCCGGGGCGCCCCCGCGGCCGCGGCGCACGATCCAGCCGTGGGAGGTGCGCAAGCCCATCATCGCCGCGATCAACGGGGCGGCGGTCGGCGTCGGACTCACTCTGCCGCTCCAGTACGACATGCGCGTCGCCGCGAAGGACGCGAAGCTCGGCTTCCTGTTCGTACGCCGCGGCGTGATGACGGAGCTCTCGAGCACCTGGATCCTGCCACGCCTGGTCGGTATCTCGCGCGCCGCCGACTTGCTCCTCTCCGGGCGCATCCTGTTGGGCGAGGAAGCCGCGGCGCTCGGACTCGTGAACGAAGCCGTCGCGACCGCGGACGTGCTGCCGCGCGCGCTCGAGATCGCGCGCAACATCGCGGAGAACTGCGCGCCGGTCTCGGTCGCGCTCACCAAGCGCATGATCTGGGAGCATCTCGGCGGCCCGCCGCCGCTCGAGGTCGCCAAGCGCGAGGCCAAGGCGCTGTGGGCGCTCGGCCGCATGGCCGACGCGCGCGAGGGCGTGCAGAGCTTCCTCGAGAAGCGCAAGCCGCGCTGGACGCTGTCGCCGACGAAGGACGCTCCCGAGATCCCGCCGATCGAGTGACTCGCTCCCGTCCCGACTGCATCTTCTGCAAGATCGTGCGCGGCGAGGCGCCGTCACACCGCGTCTGCGAAGACGAGCGCACGATCGTGTTCATGGACATCTTTCCGGTCACCGACGGCCACACGCTGGTCGTCACCAAGGACCACTTCGAGAACGTGTTCGAGGCGGACGAAGACACCTTGGCCGCGGTCGCGCGCACGTCCCATCGGGTCGCGGCTGCGATACGCTCCGAGCTCGCCCCCGACGGGCTGATGGTCTTCCAGCTTAATGGACGAGCCGCGGGTCAGACGGTGTTCCACTACCACATGCATCTCATGCCGCGCGCGAGCGGCGAGCCGCTGGCGCTCGCGTCGCGCGTGCCCGGCGTGCCGGAGCGTCTCGTGGAGATCGCGAGCCGGCTTGCGCTGGCGCTCGCCGAATGAAGCGCGTCGCGGCGTTCGCGCTCGCCGCGCTCCTCGCGACAGTCACTCGTGCACCGGCCGCGGAAGCTGACGACCCCTACGCGAAGCTCATCCCGCTCGCGGGCGACGCCCACCAGCACGCGGCGACGCTCTACATGTTCGAGCGCCAGGCGAAGGATCCGCCCGTTCCGGGCTTCGCGAAGTTCCTGCACGAGAACTCGAGCCCGGCCGAGGCGTACGACAAGCAGCGCGGCGACGGCTTCGACTGGGGCAGTCTCTCCCACCACGACACGAATTACCCGGGCGTCATGGCGAACGTCTGCATCGATCCCGCGAGCGAGAAGTACCGCTGGTGGATCGCGAAGCTGAATTCGAAGGGCTTTCCCGACGCGACCCGACCGGGCGCCTTCGTCGATCCGCCCTCGAACGAGGCGCTCGCACTGGCGAAGATCGCCACGTCGAAGACCGTCGAGGGCGAGGGCGGGTTTCTCGCCTTCACCGGGCGCGAATTCACCAACGTGAACTTCACACCGATCGGTGTCGGCCCGCGCGAAGCGGGTCACAAGATCCTGGTCATCCCCGGAGAGACGGCCGGTGCGTGTACCTCAGACGGGCTGCTGCACGGCGACGAGTACTGCCTGGAGGAGTTCCACCTGTATCGCTGGATCGCCTCGCAGCCCTTGCCA
>DATFUE010000141.1:0-2992 GCA_035261165.1 Myxococcota bacterium | reverse complement strand
TCGCTCGGGCGAGAGCGAATACCTGATCGACGGCGAAGTCTGCCGGCTCCGCGACGTCCACGAGCTGCTGATGGATACGGGCCTCGGCGCCAAGGCCTACGCCATCATCGAGCAGGGGAAGATCGGCATGATTCTCAGCTCGCGGCCGACCGATCGCCGCCAGCTGATCGAGGAAGCGGCGGGCATCACCAAGTACAAGTCGCGCCGCCGCGCCGCGGATTTGAAGCTCGAGGCCGCGCAGCAGAACCTCACGCGCGTGGACGACATCGTGTTCGAGGTGGAGAAGCAGCGCGGAACGCTGAAGCGCCAGGCGGCGAAGGCGCGGCGCTACAGGCGGCTGCGCGACGAGCTGCGCCGGTGGGAGAAGGTGCTGTTCGCGCGGCGCTACCGCGAGCTCGCGCGCGGCATCGAGACGGCGCGTGCGAGCCTGGCCGCGGCGCGCGAGCGCGAAACGGCCGCGGCCGCGCGGGTCGCGGAGGTCGAGGCGCACCTGGCGCGGCTCCGCATCGAGCAGGCCGAGGCGGACCGTCACGCGGCGTCCGTCCGCGAGCGCGCGCATGCGGCGGAGCTCGACATCAACCGCCGGCAGCAGCAGCTGGAGTTCGACCGTCGCCAGGCGGCGTCGCTCGGGACGCGCACCACGGAGATCGCCGACGAGATCCGCAACCTCGAGGCACGCCGCGAGCCGGCGCGCCTGGCGATCGAGGCCCGCGAACAGGCCTGCGCCGAAGCGGAACGCGCGCGCGACGAGGCGGCCGCGGTGCTCGCGGACGCGAGCGAATCGCTGGCGCGCGCGCAGCAGCGGATCGACGTGTCCGAAGCAGCCGTCGATGCCGCGCGGACGCACGCCTACGCCATCCTGAATTCGCTCACGACGCTGCGGCACGCGATGGAGCACGCCGCGGCGCAGCGGGGCCGCGTCGGCGAGACGCTCGCCAAGCTCGACGTCGAGGAAGCCGACGTGTTCGTCGAGGTCCAGAAAGTCGAGGCGGACCGCATCGCCGCGAGCGACGCGCTGCGCCGCGCGCACGAGGCGCTGGACGCGGTCAGGGCGCGGCAGGCCGAGCAGGAGACAGCGCTCACCGCGGCTCGCGGCGAGCACGAAGCCAGCACGCGGCGGGTGCGTTCAGGAGAGCAGGACCTGGCCGGAGTCGAGGCCCGGCTCGCCTCGCTCGAAGAGCTCGTCTCGACGCGCGGCGAGTTCGGCGATGCGGCGCGCATGGTGCTCGTGCAGGCCAACGGCCATGTCGGCCAGCAGGGCGCCGTAGCCGACTACCTCGAGGTCGACAAGCGCTACGAGCGCGCGGTGGAGGCGTGTCTCGGCGACCTGCTGCAGCACGTCATCGTCGAGCGCCACGACCAGGCCGCCGCCGGCCTGGCGCTGGTGCGCGAGCACGACGCGGGGCGGTGCGGATTCGTCGTCATCGACCCGGGGTCGAACGGCCACCACGCGCGCGAGGCGCTGCGCCTGCCGGGCGTCGTCCCCGTCAGCGACGTCCTTCGCATTGCCGGCCCGCACGCCACCACCATTCAGAACGTGATTCCGGAAGCGTACGTCGCCGAGACGTTCGAGCAGGCCGTGGCGGTGTCGCGCGAAACGACGGCGCCGGTGGCGACCATTGGCGGCGACGTCTTCCGCGGCCCCCACCTCGTCTCGGGTGGGGCCAGGGCGGAATCGCGCGGCATCCTCGCGACCAAGCGCGAAATCAAGGAGCTTCGCGAGCGGATCGCGGCCGACCGCGCCGCGCTGACGACGCTGACGGAGCGGGTGTCGGCCCTCGAGGTCGCGATGGCGGAAGCGGCGAGCGCCATCGCGGCGTTCACTGCGGAGCAGCACCGGCAGGAGAAAGTCATCGTCGGCCACGACGGGCAGCTCGCCAGGGTCGCCGAGGACACGATGCGGCTGGCGCGCAAGGCGGAAGTCATCGGCCTCGAACGGCGCCAGGCGGAGGAGGAGCGGGTCGCGCTCGACGCGCGGACGGCCGAGGGCCAGCAGGCGATCGCGCGGCTCGAGGAGGCGCAGCGCGCGGCCGACGAAGGTCTCTCGGAGGCGCAGCGCGGCCTGGTTGCCGCGAAGGAAGCGGCCGTCGAGCTGAACGACAAGGCCGGGGCGGCGCGCGCCGCGCACGCGGGGCTGCTCGAGCGCGCGGCGGCGCTGGCCGGCGAGACCGCACGCCTGCGCGAAGCCGCGCGCGAGCTCGAGGAGCGGATCGCGACGCGTTCGGCCGAGCGCGCGCAGATGCAGGGGCGCCGCGAGGAGCTGCTGCAGTCGATCGGCATCGGCGAGCGGACGCTCGACGACGAGATCCACGCGCTCGAGGCGATGCGCGACCAGCTGCGCCTGGCGGACGAGGCCGCGGGCGCCCTCCGCGCGGCCGTGGACGCGCAGGATACGACCATCCGGGAAGCCCGCCAGCTGCTCGAGGGGATTCGCGCCGAGGTCGGCAGCCTCGACATCGCGCGCGCGACCGCGGAATCCGACCTCGCTCACCTCGCGCAGTCGTGCGGCGACACCGTGCAGATGCCGCTCGACGCGGTCCTCGCCGACGTCGAGGAGATGGAGCGGGCGGGGGAGACGACGCCGGACGCCGCGGCAATCCGGGCCGAAGAACCGGACGCCGACAGCGACGAACCTGCGAACCTCGAACCTGCGAACCTCGAACCCGCGAACCCCGAACCACCGGCGTCCATGAGCGCCGAGGAAGCCATCGGGGCGCTCAGGGCCAAGATCGATCGCCTCGGCCCCGTCAACATGATGGCCATCGAGCAGTTCGACGAGCTCGAGACGCGTTACGCGTTCCTGACCACGCAGCGCCGGGATCTCGTCGAGTCCATCGCGCAGACGATCGAAGCCATCAAGCGGATCGACGAGACGAGCAAGGCGCGCTTCGCGGAAGCGTTCGCCGCCATCCAGGCGAACTTCCAGGCCACCTTCAGCACGCTCTTCGGCGGCGGACACGCGGGACTGACGCTTCTCGACGAGAACGATCCG
>DATFUE010000140.1:0-5025 GCA_035261165.1 Myxococcota bacterium | reverse complement strand
CGCGCACGCCGCGAACAGCATCTCGTCGCGGCGCAGGAGCCGGAGCGCGTCGAGGAAGTCCTCGCGCGCGCTCGCCGGATCCGGGAGCTCGACACCGGGCAGCTGCGCCGCGCGCCGCGCGAGTGAGTCGGGCTCGAGCGCCGCGAGCCGCGCGAACAGGGAGGGGCGCAGCGACAGGTATCTCGCGGACTCGGGGCTGGCAGCGAGCGCGCGCGCCACGCCGCGCAGGGACGCGCCCTCGAGCGCCTGAGCGGCGGGGTCGCCCGCGCGCCGTTCGACGAGCGGCGCGGCCGCGGTCGCGATCCGCGAGCGCAGCGGCGAGTCGGCGAGCGCCGCCTCGAGCCGTGAGTCAAGCGACGTCGACATCGCCGGCCGCGAGCACGAGGTTCTCGAAGTGCCGGCGCACGCCGGCGCGCACCCGCGTCCAGTCGTCCAGCAGCGCGTCGCGCGCGCGCGCCGCCTCGAGCTGGGGATAACCGAGGCGCCGCGCGAGGCCGAGCTGTCCCGCGGCGTCGCGCGGGAACATCTGCGTCTGGCGCTCCTCGACGAGCTGCAGCGCGTGCTCGGCGCGGCGCAGCCAGAGATACGCCGCGCGCAGCTCGTCGGTCACCGACGCGTCGAGCAGGCCGAGGCGCTCGAGCGCGGTGAGCGCCTGCAGCACGTTGCCCGTGCGCAGGCTCGCCTCGCGTCCGCCGAACAAGAGCTGGAACGCCTGTACGAGAAACTCCACGTCGCGGATGCCGCCGGGCCCCTCCTTGAGATCGGCCTCGAGATCGCGGCCCGCCTCGAGGCGCTCGTCCTCGATGCGCCGCTTCATCGCGCGCACCCCGCCGATCGCGTCCGTGCCGACGCTGCGCCGCCATACGAACGGGTACAGGCCGCGCTCGAACGCCTTGGCTGCGCGGCGCGCGCCCGCCACGAAGCGCAGCCGGATCAGCATCTGGCGCTCCCAGGGGGCGCCGAAGCTCTCGTAGTAGGAGAGCGCGGCGTCGACCGAGTTCACGATCACTCCCGTCCGGCCCTCGGGCCGGAGGTCGAGGTCGACGCGATAGCCAAAGCCATCCTCGCTGGGCACTTCCAGGTGTTTCTTGAAGCAGCGGACGAGCTCGACGAGGCGCGCGAGGTCGGCCGCCTCCTCTCCGTCCGGCGGGTTCTCGTGGATGAACAGCAGGTCGACGTCGGAGGAGAAATTGAGCTCGGCGCCGCCGAGCTTGCCGAGCGCGAACAGCGCGGGGGCAGTGACTCCGGCTTCGCGCGCGGCACGGGTGAGCGACGCCTCGAGACAGCGATCCGCCAGCGCCGAGAGCTCGGCGAGACTCTCCTCGAACGGGCGGCCGCACAGGTCGCGCGCCGCGACCTGCAGCAGACCCTTGTACTTCGCGATGCGAATCGGGGTCCAGTCGGGCTCGATCGGCGTGCTCTCCGGCGCGGCGGGCGGAGATCCGCGCAGCGCGTCGCTCCAGTTCGGATGCCGGAGCAGGAGTCGTGCCAGGAAGTCACTCGAGCCGAGCAGCCGCGGCAGCGAGGGCAGGATGTCCAGGTCGAGCGCGCGGCGCGTCGCCGAGCGATGGCGCTGCGCCAGCTCGACGAGACACTCGGCGCCGTGACCCGGACGCGCCGAGAGCAACAGCTCGGGCAGCCAGCGCTCGCGCGCCGCAGCGAGATCCGCGTGCGCGACCGCGGCGCGGAGCTGAGTGGCGGCGCGCTCGGGCTCGGCGCAGCCCAGCGCCTCGAGCGCGCGGGGGTCGACCTCGCCGCGCGCGAGTCCGCCGACCAACGTGCGCAGGAGCGGGTCCACTACGCGGGGGGTGCGCTCCGCTGTTCGCGGCGCAGCTCCGCCGGAAGCGCGAAGCGCACGCCTTCGTCGACGGTCGCGAGCGCTTCGACGTTCGCCGCGCCGAGCCCACGCAGTCGCTCGCAGACCGCCTGCACCAGCGCCTCGGGCGTCGATGCGCCCGCGGTGACACCGACGTGTGTCAGCTCCGCGAGCCAGGCCGGGTCGATGTCGCGTTCGTCCTGCACGAGCTCCGCGCGCGCGCCGTGCACGCGCGCGACCTCGACCAGGCGGTTGGAGTTCGACGACGCCGGCGCACCGACCACGAGCACCAGCTCGACCCGGGCCGCCAGCGCCTTCACCGCGTTCTGGCGGTTCTGCGTCGCGTAGCAGATGTCGTCCTTGCCGGGCACGCGGATCGCCGGGAAGCGCTGCTTCAGCGCGGTGATGATCTCGCGCGTGTCGTCCACCGAGAGAGTCGTCTGCGTCAGCACCGCGAGCCGAGTCGGATCGCGCACCGCGAGCTTCGCGACGTCCTCGACCGTCTCGCACAGATGCATGCGCTCGGGCGCCTGGCCGAGCGTGCCGTCCACTTCGACGTGTCCGCGGTGGCCGACGAGCACGATCTCGTATGCGTCGCGCGCGTAGCGCAGCGCCTCGACGTGCACCTTCGTGACCAGCGGGCAGGTCGCATCGAGCGTGCGCAGCTTGCGCTGCTGCGCCTCGGCGCGCACCGCGGGTGAGACGCCGTGCGCGCTGAAAACGACCAGCGCGCCCTCGGGCACCTCGCCGAGGTCGTCGGTGAAGATCGCCCCCTTCGCTCGCAGCCCCTCGACGACGTGGCGGTTATGCACGATCTCGTGCCGCACGTACACCGGCTTGCCGTAGATCTCGAGCGCGAGCTCGACGATCTCGATCGCGCGGTCGACGCCCGCGCAGAACCCGCGCGGGCTGGCTAGCAAGAGCTCGAAAGACGCCATGGGCGGGGACTCTAACCCGGCCGCGGCGAGGCCGCCGCGCCGTTCTCCAGGAGGGCGCGAATCCGCGGCACGTTCAAGAGCAGCGACAGACCCACGTAGTACCCGGGCCCGAGCGCGAGCGTGACGTAGAGCCAGGCGAGCGACGGGTCCGGCCGCACCGCCAGCCACGAGAAGATCAGCACCCACAGCCCGAGCACCGCGAGCGAGAGCGGCCGCAGCGCGCGGGTTCGGCTCGGGTAGATGTACTTCACCGGCACGAAGATGGCGGCTCCGAGCCCGAGCACCCAGGCGAGCACCACCGACGGCGGGGAGCCCAGCAGATACAAGTACATCGCGGCCACGTTCCAGTACGACGGCCAGCCGAGAAAGAAGTAGTCGTCGGTCTTCGCCTTGTCCTGACTGAATCCGTAGCCGGATGCCAGCACCGGAATGGCGGCCCACAGCGGGTGCGGCAGCATTCCCGCCGCGATCAGGAAACACGCGGGCAGCACCACATATGTGAAGTAGTCGCAAATGTCGTCGAGGCGCCTCCCGTCAAACCACGGGATCTGGCCGCGGACGTCGACCAGCCGCGCGAGAGCGCCGTCGGTCGAGTCGATGACCATGGTGAGCATCATCAGGTACATCGCGAGGTGGAAGTGGCCGCGGAAGCAGGCCACAACCCCGAAGAGGCCGAAAACCGCGGACGACGCGGTGTACAGGTGGACCAGCCACGCGAGAACTAGCCGCACGGGCAGAGCATAGCGGAGTGGGTATATTCGCCTCGATGGTCGAGAAGCGGGAGATCCTCCGGCAGGGACAGGATTCGTTCCTCACGACCACCGTAGACGCCGTCGTGAACTGGGGCCGGAAGTACTCCTTCTTTCTCTACCCGTTCGTGACCGCGTGCTGCGGCATGGAGTTCATGTCCGCCGCGGGTCCGCGCTACGACCTCGATCGCTTCGGCGCTGCGCTGCCGCGCTTCTCGCCGCGCCAGGCGGATCTGCTGATGGTCGTCGGCACGATCAGTCACAGGCAGGCGCCGATCCTGAAGAAGGTCTACGACCAGATGGCAGAGCCGAAATGGGTGGTCGCGTTCGGCGCGTGCACCTGCTCCGGCGGTCCGTACAACAACTACTCGACGGTGCAGGGCATCGACACGATCGTGCCCGTCGACATCTACATCCCCGGCTGTCCCCCGCGGCCGGAGGCCGTCATCGACGGCCTGATCAAGCTCCAAGAGCGGGTCCAGCGCACTCCGGGGTGGAGCGTTCCGCACCACCAGGAGACCAGCGACCTCTCGTTGCCGATCATCGAGAAACCGGTCGCCTGACGCGCGTTCCCGTCCGCTCCTGCCGCTCAAGGAGCCGGCAAGATCCGACGAAACAGGACGGGGAAGGACGTAGGGCCGAATGAAGTCATTTGACGTTTTGGTGATCGGTTCGGGACCAGGCGGGTACATCGCCGCCATCCGCGCCGCGCAGCTCGGGCTGTCCGCTGCGGTCGTCGAGGAGGAGCCGACCCTGGGCGGTGTCTGCCTCAACTGGGGCTGCATTCCCACCAAGGCGATCCTGTCCGCCGCGGAGATCTTCGCCGCCGTGAAGCACGGCGTGCCGGGTCTGGTCGTCGAGGGCCAGAGCGCGAACTACGCGCAAGTCATCGACGCGAGCCGCGCCGCCGCCGACCGCCTGGTCCGCGGTGTCACGGGCCTGATGAAGAAGAACAAGATCGAGGTGCTCGCAGGCCGCGGCCGACTCGCCGCCGGACGCGAAGTCGTGGTGACTCGCGACGGCGTCTCGGAGTCCTTGGAAGCGCGCAACGTGATCCTCGCGACCGGCTCGACCGAGTTCGTGTTCCCGGGCGTGCAGGTCGACGGGAAGAAGGTGCTCACCAGCCGCGAGGCGCTCGAGTCACGCGAGCTGCCGGCCGCGATCGTGATCGTCGGCGCGGGCGCCGTCGGCCTCGAGTTCGCGTACTCGTACAACGCGTACGGCTCGCAAGTGACCATCATCGAGATGCAGGAGCAGATCCTGCCGGGCTTCGACAAGGAGACCGCCGACGCGCTGGGCCGCTCGTTCCAGCGCAGCGGGATCAAGATCCTGACGAAGACCGCGTTCAGGAGTCTCGACGCGAGCGGCGCCGGCGTGGTCGTAACCGCGGAGAACGAAAAGGGCCCGGTCGAGCTGCGCGGCGATCAGATGCTGCTCGCGGTAGGCCGGCGCGCGCTCGTCGCGGACCTCGGGCTCGAGACCCGCGGCGTCGTCGTCGAGCGCGGCTTCATCAAGGTGGGAC
>DATFUE010000139.1:0-12492 GCA_035261165.1 Myxococcota bacterium | reverse complement strand
CGCGATCAGTCCGGCTTCGCGGTGTGTCGCGCGATTCGCGAGAACCCCGACGCCAAGGACGTGCCGATCCTGGTCGTCACGCGCAGCACGTCCGATCTAGACCGCATCCTCGCGCTGGAGGCCGGTGCCGACGACGTCGTCGTTCGCCCGTTCTTTCCGCGCGAGCTCGCGCTGCGCGTGCGCGCGCTCCTGCGCCGCGCCGACGGCGAGCGCAGCGCGCCCGAGCCGCCGCTCGCGCATGGACCGATCACGCTCGACCCTGGGCGCCGCTCGGTGCTCGCGGATGGCAGCGCGATTTCCCTGACGGAGATCGAGTTCGCGCTGCTCGCGCTGCTCCTGCGCCGGCCGTCGCACGTCTTCACCCGCGACGAGATCCTCACGGAGATCTGGCCCGACGGGGCGGCGCGCACGCCGCGCGTGGTCGACACCCACGTGAAGGGAATCCGGCGCAAGCTGGGCGATGCGGCCTGGGTGCTCGAAAGCCTTCACGGCGTCGGCTACCGGCTGGCTGCACTGCGTTCGAGAGAGGGGTAAATTCGCTCGCAACTCCGCGGGGTAGCGAGGTTTCCACTGAAATCGTCACGCGAACGTCATATGATGTGCGCACGGGCCCGGTACCGTTGCCTAACCCTATGTCCTCCCCTCAAGAACTGACCCCTGGGGAGCCCACCCCCTCCCCGATTCCGATTCCTGCGCCGCGATTCCTGAATCGAGAGCTTTCGTGGCTCGATTTCAATCGCCGTGTGCTGGCCCTCGCCGAAGATCCGGCGCAGCCGCTGCTGGAGCGCGTGAAGTACCTCGCGATCGTCAGCACGAACCTCGACGAGTTCTTCCAGGTGCGGGTCGCGGGCCTGCTCGCACAGGTCGACGCGGAGATGACGAAGCCGTCGGCGGATGGGCGCACGCCGCGGGAGCAGCTCGCGGAGATCCGCATGCAGGTGCTCGAGCTGCTGCGCGCGCAGGAGAGCGTGCTGCTGAAGGAGCTCGTGCCGAAGCTCGGCGAGCAGCGCGTGCGTCTGGTGGACTGGAGTCAGCTCGACGAGATGGATCGCTCGCGGCTCGCGCGCGTCTTCGAGGACGAGCTGCTGCCGATCCTGACGCCGCAGTCCGTCGATCGCGCGCACCCGTTTCCGTACATCTCGAATCTGTCGCTGAACCTCGCGGTGGTTGTGCGCGACGCGACGAGCGGCGAGAACCGCTTCGTGCGCGTGAAGGTCCCGCGGCTCCTCCCGCGCTTCTACGCGCTGCCCGATGGCCAGCGCTTCCTGCCGATCGAGCAGCTGATCGCGGCGCACCTCGAGGCGCTCTTCCCCGGCATGGAGATCGTGTCTCACCATCCCTTCCGGCTCACGCTCGACGCGGAGCTCGCCGTCGACGAGGACGCCGCGCACGACTTGCTCGCCGCGATTCAGTCGGGTCTGCACCGGCGCCTGCGCCTCAACGACGCGGTGCGGTTGGAGATCGACCGCACCATGTCGGTGCGCCTGCGCGACGTGCTGATGACGGAGCTCGAGCTCACGCCGGACGACGTCTACGTCACCGAGGGCCCGCTCGATCTCGGCAGTCTCTGGGCGCTGCACTCACTCGCCCGCCCCGACCTGAAGGACGAAGTGTGGCAGCCGCAGACCCCGCCGCGACTCGCGTTCGAGGAGGGCACCGCCGAGCTCTTCCACGTGATCTCGGAAGGCGACGTGCTCGTCCACCATCCGTACGACTCGTTCCGCACCTCGGTCGAGGCCTTCCTCACGCAGGCCGCGACCGACCCCGACGTGCTCGCGATCAAGCACACGCTCTACCGCACCTCGGGCCGCGACAACCCGATCGTGCGCGCGCTGATCCGCGCCGCGCAAACCGGCAAGGAAGTCGTCGCGCTCATCGAGCTGAAGGCGCGCTTCGACGAAGGCTCGAACATCGAGTGGGCGCGGCGCCTCGAGCAGGCCGGCGTGCACGTCGTGTACGGCATCGTCGGCCTGAAGACGCACGCGAAGATCGCGCTCGTGGTGCGCCGCGAGGGAGCGCAGATCCGGCGCTACTGCCACATCGGCACGGGCAACTACAACCCGATCACCGCGGACACGTACGAAGACATCGGGATCCTGTCGGCGCGCCCCGAGCTCGGCCAGGATCTGACCGAGCTGTTCAATTATCTGACCGGCTGCGGCCGGCCGCAGGGCTACCGCAAGCTGCTCGTCGCGCCGGCGACGTTGCGCTCGCGACTGCTCGACGAGATCCGCCGCGAGGCGGAGTCGGGCGAGGGCCGCATCGCGATCAAGGTGAACAACCTCTCCGACGAGGGCGTGATCGAGGCGCTGTACGCGGCGTCGAGCGCGGGCTGCGAGATCGACCTGGTCGTGCGCAGCATCTGCTGCTTGCGGCCCGGCGTGCCCGGCCTCTCCGATCGCATCCGCGTCCGCTCGATCCTGGGTCGCTTCCTGGAACACTCTCGTGTGTTCCGCTTCGGGAAGCCCGGCCGCGGTGCGCGCTACTTCGTCGGCTCCGCCGACCTGATGAGTCGCAACCTCGACAAGCGCGTCGAGACGCTGGTTCAGATCGACGACCCGGCGCTTCAGGCCCAAGTCGAGGAAATCCTGACGGTGAACCTCTCGCCCAATCGACTCGCGTGGACGCTCGAGCCCGACGGGACCTGGTCGCAGCTCGAGTCGAGCGCTTCGACCTCGCACGAGCTCTTCCAGCGACTCGCGCGCGAGCGGTCTCACTCGGCTCCTACCTGACCCAGACCTGAGCGCTTTCGCCGCGAACGGATTACGTTGTCGCGCCGAGGAGCGGAGTGAAGCTCTACCTGATCCGGCACGCGAAGGCGGAGAGCCGAGCATCGTGGTGGCACGAGGACGTGCTGCGCCCGCTCTCGGCCGAAGGTCACGGCGAAGCGATGGGTCTGGTCGAGCGCCTCGACGGCGTGCCGATCGCGCGCGTGATCTCGAGCCCCGCGCTGCGCTGCCGCCAGACCGTGGAGCCGCTCGCCGCGCGCCTCGGTCTCACGGTCGAGATCGAGCCGCGCCTCGGCGAGGGCTCGGCGATGAGCGAGGCGATGTCACTGATCGGGTCACTCGGGAACCGCCCGGTGGTGCTGTGCTCGCACGGCGATCTGATTCCCGGTCTGGTCGAGAAGCTGGCGCCCGGTGCGCTCGAGCTCGAAGGCGGCAGCCGCGTGCCGAAGGGCTCGACGTGGGTGTTCCAGGGAACGCTCGGCGAGACGCTGCGCGCGGCCTATCTTCCGCCGCCGAGACATGCGTTCGGCGCGGGCGCGGAAGGCGAGCGCGTGCGCATCGCCGTGGCGGATTTGGGCAGCACGTCGTTCCACATGCTCGTCACCGACGCGACGCCGGACGGTCACATGGAGCGGGTGGCGCGCGAGCGCGAGATGCTGCGCCTCGGCGCGGCGATCGGATCCGACGGACTGATTCCGCCCGAGACGTGCGAGCGCGCGGTCGACGCGGCGCGCCGCCTGGGTCGCGTGGCCGAGCGCGCGGGCGCGGAGCAAACGCTGGCGATCGCGACCGCCGCGCTGCGCGACGCGAAGAACGGCCGCAAGCTCGCCGAGCAGCTCGGCCGCGCACTGAACACGGACGTGCGGATCCTGACGGGGCAGGAAGAGGCGCGCCTGATCTTCGCGGCGTTTCGCCGCCGCGTCGGTCTGGGCGAAGAGCCCGCGCTCGGCCTCGACCTCGGCGGCGGCAGTCTCGAGCTCGCGGTCGGCAACGCCTCGCAGCTGCGCTTCGAGGAGACACTCCGCCTGGGCGTCGCTCGCCTGCACGGCGAGCTCGCGCCCTCCGACCCGATGAGCGGAGGCGAAGCGCGCAGCTTGCGCAGCCGCGTCGAGGAAGCGCTCGCGCCGCTGGTGCCGCGCATCCACGCGCTCGCGCCGGTGCGCGGCATCGCCGCCGGCGGCACCGCGCGCGCGCTGGGTCGTCTCCTGCTCGAGGAAGAGGACGGCGCGCTGCGCGGCTTGCTCGTCTCCGAGGATCAGCTCGAGAAGCTCTCGCAGCGACTGCGCCGCTCGACGCACGAGGAGCGCCTCGACATGGCGGGCATGGACGCGCGCCGCGCGGATCTCCTGCCGACGGGCGCGCTGATCCTGTCGACGTTGGTGCAGACGCTGGGTCTGCCGGGCATGATGATCAGCGATTGGGGCATCCGCGAAGGCGTGATCCTGGCCGCGATCGCGCGCCGCAACCGCGACACCCGAAAGAAGAGCGCCGCCGCGGCGAGCTGAGCGCAGCGCGCGGTTGACCAGCGCGAATGCAACACGTTCTAATGGGCCCATGTACATCGATCTGACCCCCGAGCTGCGCGCGCTGCGCGACGAGCTGCGCACCTACTTCGCGAAGCTGATGAGCCCGGAGCTCGTCGCGGAGCTGTCCGCGGGGGGTGAAGGCGGCGGGCCGCAGTATCGCCGCGCGCTGAAGAAGATGGGCCGCGACGGCTGGCTCGGGATCGGCTGGCCGAAGGAGTACGGCGGACAGGACCGGACCCCGCTGCAGCAGTTCCTGTTCGCGGACGAGGTGCAGCGCGCCGGCTTCCCCCTGCCCTTCCTGACTCTGGGCACCGTCGGCCCGACCTTGATGGCCTACGGCACGCCCGAGCAGAAGGCGGAGTTCCTGCCGCGCATCCTCGCGGGCGACCTGCACTTCGCGATCGGTTACTCGGAGCCCGGCGCGGGCACCGATCTCGCCGGACTCACCACCACCGCTACACAGGATGGTGACGAGTGGGTGATCCAGGGCCAGAAGACGTTCACGAGCCTCGCGGACTTCGCCGACTACGTCTGGCTGGCGGCGCGCACCGACCCCGACGCCAAGAAGCACCGCGGCATCTCGATCTTCATCGTGCCGACGACGTCGCCCGGCTTCCGACTCACTCCGATCTGGACGATGGCCGACGTGCGCACCAACGCGACCTACTACGACGCCGTGCGCGTGCCCGCGCGCTATCTGGTCGGCGGGCTCAACAACGGCTGGGGCCTGATCACGAATCAGCTGAACCACGAGCGCGTCTCGCTGTTCCCGATCGGGCCGTTCGAGCGGCTCCAGGACGACGTGCGCCGCTGGGCGCAGAACACGATCCTGGCCGACGGGCGGCGCGTGATCGACCAGCCGTTCGTGCGGCGCAACCTGGCGAAGTGCTTCGCCGGCGCCGAGGCGCTGCGGCTCATGCTCTGGAAGCAGGCGTGGACCTTGACTCACTCGCGCCTGCATCCGGCCGACGCCTCGACCGTGAAGGTGTACGCCAGCGAGTTCTTCGTCGAGGCGTACCGGGCGCTCCTGGAGGTGATCGGCGCCGCGGGGACGATCCAGCGCCGCTCGCCGGGCGCCGTGCTCGCCGGGAGGCTGGAGCGCATGTACCGCTCCGCGCTGATCCTGACCTTCGGCGGCGGCACGAACGAGGTGCAGCGCGACATTATCGCGATGGCCGGCCTGCAGATGCCGCACTACAAGGGTTGAGCCGCCGATGAATTTCGCACTCTCCGACGACCAGAAGTCACTGATCGAGCTCGCGCGCAAGATCCTCGCCGACAAGGCGACGCACGAGCGCGCGCGAGAGGTCGAGGCGAGTCCGGAGGGCATCGACCGCGAGCTGTGGCGCGCGCTGGCCGAGGCCAACCTGCTCGGCGCGTGCCTGCCGGAGGAGTTCGGCGGCAGCGGCCTGGGCTTCTTCGACCTCTGTCTCCTGCTCGAGGAGATCGGCCGCGCGGTCGCGCCGGTGCCGTACTTCGCGGTGCTGGCGACGGGCGCCTTGCCGCTCGCGGAGTTCGGCTCGGCCGAGCAGAAGCGCGCCTGGCTGCCGGGCGTGATCTCGGGCGAGACACTCCTCAGCGCGGCGCTCGAGGAGCCCGATGGCGACGACCTCGAGCGCCCCTCGACGCGCGCAGAGCGCGACGGCGCGGGCTGGCGCCTGTCCGGCACGAAGATCTGCGTGCCGGCTGCGCACCTCGCGGCGCGCGTGCTCGTGCCCGCCGCGACCGGCCAGGGCCGCATCGGCTGGTTCTGGATCGATCCCAGCGCGAGCGGCGTGCGCCTCGAGACACAGCGCGCGACGAATCGCGCGGTGGTCGCGACCCTGACCCTGCGCCGCGCGAAGGCGAAGTCACAGGATCTGCTGGGCACCCTGGCGCGCGGGCGCGAGATCGCGCGTTGGATCGGCGAGCGCGCGGTCGCGGGCCTGTGCGCGATGCAGGTCGGCGTCGCCGAGCGCGCGCTGCGCATGACCGCGAGGTACACCAGCGAGCGCAGGCAGTTCGATCGCCCGATCGGCAGCTTCCAGGCGGTCCATACGCGCGCCGCCGACGCCTTCGTGAACGTCGAAGCGATGCGACTCACCGCGCAGCAGGCGGCGTTCCTGCTCTCCGAGAATCGACCCGCATCGCTGGCGGTCTCGGTTGCGAAGGTCTGGGCGGCCGACGGCGGGAACTTCGCCACATACGCCGCGCAGCACCTGCACGGCGGCATCGGCATGGACCTCGACTACCCGCTGCACCGCTCCTACATCTGGACGAAGCAGATCGAGCTGACGCTCGGCTCCGCGGCGCGCCACCTGGAGCGCATCGGCGACGTGCTTGCGGAGACGCCGGCGCCCGGCCAGTAACTCGCTGAGTCAGCTCACCGGTCGGCGTTCAGCCAGTCCCAGCGCGTTCTCGCGCATGACGAGTTTGATCTCGCGCGGCGAGAAGCCCTTGAGCTCGTTCGCGTAGTCACTCGGCTCGGAGATGCCTTCGGCGTGCGGGAAGTCCGAGCCCATCAGCATGTGGTCGACGCCGACGAGGTCGGCCATGCCGCGCAGGTCCTCCTCGTGGAAGGGCGACACCCAGACGTGCCGGCGAAACGTCTCGACCGGATCCTCGCGGTACGCCTGCGGAGTCTGGCCGAAGCTCCGCTTCAGCTTGCGCAGCAGCTCGCGCACCCAGTCCGAGCCCATCTCCACGCTCGCCAGGCGAATTCCCGGGAAGCGGTCGAAGACGCCGTGGCAGATGAGCGCCGCGAACGTGTCGAACGGCGCGCGATCGGCCGACACCAGGCCGCGCAGCGGCGTGCCGGCGAAGGCGCGGAAGTCGCCGCCCTCGCCCCAGTCGTCGGCGTACTTGTTGTAGCCGTGATCGCCGCCGTGAAACGCGGCGACGACGCCCGACTCGCGCACGCGCGCCCAGAAAGGATCGTAGAGCGGATCGCCGAGCGAGCGGCTCCGGTCGGGCGCGGGCACGGGCGCCGCCCGCAGACACACCAAGCGCGCGTCGCGCGCCAGCGCCCACTCGAGCTCGGCCACCGCCTTCGCCGGGTCGACCAGGGTGACGAGCGGCGCGGCGTAGAGTCTCTCGCGGTACGCGAAGCCCCAGTCCTCGGCGAGCCACTCGTTGAACGCGTGAAACGCGGCGCAGAGCGCCTCGGGGTCGGCGCGGAGCGCCTCCTCCATGCCGACGCCGAGCGTCGGGAACAGGAACGCGCGCTCGATGCCCTGCGCGTCCATCACGCCGAGTCTCTCGTCGCGCTCGCGATACGCGCGCCGGATCGGCTCGAGCTGGCCGAAGAGCTCGCGCATCGAGAGACCGTTCGGATTGCGACCGCGATAGAACTGGTCGAGACAGCCGGGCTTGGCTACGGGATCGAAGGTGGGGTTCGGGATGAAGCGGTTGATCCTCCCGCCGACGAGGAGCACCTTGCGACCCTCGACGTTGCCCCACTGGATCGCGCGCTTCGCCATGCGCGGGTCGATGTGGCGCGTGAACGCATCCTCGGCCTCGTAGTAGTGGTTGTCAGCGTCGAAGATGCGGAAATCGAGGGGAGTCACTCCGAGCCTCCTAGCGCCCCTTGTACACGGGCTTGCGTTTCTCGGCGAAGGCGCGCGGCCCCTCCTTCGCGTCCTCGCTGGCGAACACCGGCCAGCCGAGCTCGAGCTCTTTCTCGAGCGCGACCGACTCGGGCAGGCTCTCGTCCAGGGTGCGCAGCGACTTCAGGATCGCCTGCACGGAGAGCGGCCCGTTCTCGCAGATCTGCGTCGCGATCGCGCGCGCCTCGGCGAGCGCGCTGCCCGCCGGCACGACGCGCCCGATCAGCCCGAACTCCTTGGCTTCCTGCGCGGTCACGTGGCGGGCGGTGAGCAGGATCTCCGCCGCGAGCGTGTACGGGATCTGCCGGCGCAGCCGGATCGTCGAGCCGCCGAGCGGGAACAGGCCGCGCTTCGCCTCGGTCACGCCGAAGATCGCCGTGTCTCCGGCGACGCGGATGTCGGTGCCCTGCAGGATCTCGGTCCCGCCCGCGACGGCGTAGCCCTCGACGGCGGCGATGATCGGCTTCATCGGCCGGTTGTGCCGCAGGAGCGCCTGCCAGTGGAGGTCGGGCACCTCCTTCATGCGCTTCTGCATGTCCTCGTCGGGCTTCTGCTCGCGACCCATCGCCTTCAGGTCCGCGCCCGCGCAGAACGTGCCGCCGGCGCCGGTGAGGATCGCGCAACGCAATTCGGTGTCGGCGTCGAGCAGCCGCCACGCCTCGTACATGCGCCACAGCATGTCGGGTGACAGGGCGTTCTTCGCCTCGGGTCGGTTCAGCGTCACGATCAAGACGTGTCCGTCCCGCTCGACGATCGCATGGGGGCTCGTCATGGCGGGATTGGAACACGTTGCAGACCCACCCTCAAGCGCGGCGGGCGCTTGCTACCCCCAGTAGAACGTGTTCTAATCGGCAGCGCCGGAGGAGGCGCGATGGCCCTCGACCACATCGATCTCGACAATCCCGACAACTTCGTCTCGGGCACTCCGCACCACTGGTTCAAGCAGCTGCGCCGCGAGGCGCCGGTGCACTGGCACAAGGAGCGCGACGGCATCGGCTTCTGGTGCCTGACGAAATACGAGGACGTGAAGTTCGTCTCGCGCAATCCGCAGCTCTTCTCCTCCTGGCTCGGCGGCACCAACATCGCCGACCGCCCCGAAGAAGCGCTCATGGGCATGCGCATGATCATGCTCAACATGGACCCGCCGCAGCACGTGAAGTTCCGCCGCATCGTGCAGCGCGGCTTCACGCCGCAGATGACCGCCAAGCAGGAGCCGTATCTGCGCGGGCTCTCGAGGCGCATCGTCGACGCGGTGGCTCAGCGCGGTGAGTGCGAGTTCGTCGAGGAGCTCGCAGCCGAGCTGCCGCTGCAAGTCATCTGCGAGCTGATGGGCGTTCCGCTCGAGGACCGCAAGCTGATCTTCGAGCTGTCGAACAAGCTGATCGGCTTCGACGACCCCGAGTTCCAGAACACCGAAGAGGACGCGCGCGCGGCCTCGGTGCAGATGTTCGGCTACGCGATGAAGCTGGCGGAGCGCTACCGCAGGGAGCCCGCCGACAATCTCACGACCACGCTCATGAACGTCGAGATCGACGGCGAGAAGCTCTCCGAGATCGAGTTCTGCTCGTTCTTCCTGCTGCTGCTCGTCGCCGGAAACGAGACCACGCGCACGGTCACGACGAACGGCATGCGCGCGCTGCTCGCTCACCCCGAGCAGCTCGAGCTGCTCGCGAAGAACCCCTTTCTCGTCCCGACCGCGGTCGAGGAGTTCGTGCGCTTCGACCCGGCGGTGCACTACTTCCGCCGCACCGCGACGCAGGACACGGAGATCCGCGGGAAGAAGATCGCGAAGGGCCAGAAGGTCGTGCTGTGGTACCCGTCTGCGAACCGCGACGAGGACGTATTCAGCGACCCCGACCGCTTCGACGTGACTCGCCAGGACAACCAGCACCTCGCCTTCGGCATCGGCGAGCACTACTGCCTGGGCGCGAACCTCGCGCGGCTCGAGCTCACTGTGATCTTCCAGGAGATGCTGACGCGCCTCAAGAATCCGCGGCTCGCGGCGCCGCCGCGGCGCCTGCGCTCGAACTTCATCAACGGCGTGAAAGAGATGCGGATCGAGTTCGACCCCGAGCACGGCTGAGGGCGCAAGTCACTCGTCGCGCAGCTCCTTCAACCAGCGGCGCGCCCAGTAGTACACGAACACCCCGACGATCAGCCCGATCACTTCACCGGGGACGACGCCGAACAGGCCGTCGAGCGGGCCGCGCAGCAAGAGTCCCGCCGCGGTCGCGACGACCATCGCCATGAAGCTCGTCATTGGCTTCCATCGGCTCGGCGCGGGCCTACTTGATCGCGCGACCGGCAGCCGCGCGGGCCGCGCTCGGCCAGCGCCCGCGGCGCTCGAGCGCCTCTGCGAGGCGCTCGAGATAGAGCGCGCGCGGCAGCTCGACGCAGCCGAAGCGCGCGAGGCGCGGCGTGCGAAACTGCGTGTCGAGCAGGTGGAAGCCGCCCGCGCGGAGCAACTCGACGAGCGTCGCGAGACACAGCTTCGACGAGTCGCGCCCACCCGCTTCGGGCCGGCTGAACATGCTCTCGCCGAAGAATGCGGCGCCGAGGTGCACCCCGTAGAGCCCACCGACGAGGGCCCCGTCGCGCCACGCTTCGACACTGTGCGCGAAGCCGCGCGCGTGCAGCTCCACGTAGGCGCGCACGAGTCTCTCGTCGAGCCAGGTCTCGGGGCGATCGGGGCGTGGCTCGGCGCAGGCGCGAATCACGGCCTCGAAGGCGGTGTCGCTGCGCAGCTCGAAGACACGCCGCTTCGCGAGGCGCGCGAGGCTGCGCGGCACGTGGAAGGCGTCGAGCGGAATGACTGCGCGCGGGTCTGGGCTGTAGTAGTCGATCATTCCGCTGGATGGATCGACCATCGGAAAGATCCCGCGCGCGTACGCGCGCAGCAGCAGCTCCGCGTTCGGCCGCTCGGGAACCATCGCAAGTCAGCCTAGCGCGCCCAATCGATCCGGTGTCAGCGGAACGCTTCTGTGAAGATCGCAGGGGCGGCGTCCTGCGCGATCTCGGCGAGCGTGAAGGCGCCGGGCACCGGGACGGGGCGGCGCGCGTCGCCCCGCCATACGATCTCGCCGCTCGTGGGATCGACGAGCGCGAGCTCGAGGCGCACGCGCAGGAGATCGTCGGCGTTGCGCGTGAACTGCCGGAGGGTGCCCAGGAGGACCGGCCCCGCGAGGCCACCCGCCTTCGCCTGGGCGAGCGCGGCGCGAGAGTCACTCGGCGTCTGCACGACCGCCGCGGATACGGCCCCGAGCGGAACGACGTCGTAGCCGCGCCGCGCCAGCTCCTGCGCCGCGCGCACCTGCAGCAAGTCGAGCACCGTCAGCGACGGCGCGGCGCTGCCGCGTCCGAGCGCGCGCGCGAACTCGTCGAGCGGGCTCGCGCCGGCCAAGCGCAGCGTCTGACCGGTCTCGTTGCGGAACGGGAGCACCGCGACCGCGCCCGCGAGCTCGGGCAGGCTGCCGCGCGCCACGGGCTCGGCCGCGCGCTCATCCGGAGTCTTCAGCAGGCCGCAGCCCGCGAGCGGAAGCGCCAGCGAGGCGAGCGCGAGCGAGCCGACCACGAGCGCCATGCGCCGCCGCGCCCGCGCCGTCGCCCCGGCGATCAGCCAGACAACCGCGGCGAGCAACACGTAGACCGGTCCCGCGGGCAGATCCGCGTGGTACGAGACGGCGAACCCGCCCAGCGAGCAGAGCGTAGCGATCCCCGCGGCGACGAGAAAGGTCATCGCCAGGTGACTGGTGAGTCGCAGCGCCGCCAGCGCGGGCAGCACGAGAAAGCCGAACACGACCATCGGCCCCGCGGTCATCACGCCGACCGAGATTCCGACGCCGAGAAGGAAGTACAGGAGCGCGTCCCAGCGCGCGGGATTGCGCCCGATCGTGCGCGCGAACTCCGCGTCGAACGAGACGAGCAGGATCTCGCGCCGGAACAGCACGAACACGCTGAGCACGATTGCCGCGACCCCCGCGAGGAGCCCGAGGTCGCGGTTCGAGATCGCGAGCAGCTCGCCGCGCAGAAGGCTCGTCATCTCGAGGTCCCCCGTCGGATTCAGAGCGACGGTGAGGAGCGTCGTCGCGGACGCGACCGAGAACAGGCCGCCGATCCGCCACTCGACCGGGGTCGGCGAGCCGCGGCTGCCGAGCACGAGCAACGCGAGCGCCGCGAACGTCGCACCGAGCGAGCCCCCCAGGGCGACCCAGTGCGCGCTTCCGGCCTCGCCGTGAACGTGGTGAGTCGCGAAGAACACGAGCGCGATCCCGGCCGCGCCGGCCTGCGGCAGCGCGACCCCGAGCAGCACCATCCTGCGCAGCGCGACGTACACCCCGAGCACGGCGCTGAGCACGCAGACGATCCAGCCGCCCAGGATCGCGTTGCGGAACAGGAAGTCCGGCGAGAACATCTCCATCACGACTCACTCTCCTCCGCGACGCCGCCGGAAGCGACGCTCACCGCGCGATCGACCGCGCGGCGCGCGGCCTCGGCGTGGTGGGTGACCATCCAGATCGAGAGACCTCGCTCGCTGCGCAGCCGCCCGAGCACCGCGAGGATGACCTTCTCGGCGGCGTGATCGACGCCGGCCGTCGGCTCGTCGAGCAACAGGATCTGCGGCTCCGTCGCGAGCGCGCGCGCGATCAGAACGCG
>DATFUE010000138.1:0-2505 GCA_035261165.1 Myxococcota bacterium | reverse complement strand
CGATCGAGATCTTCTGGCCGTTGGGCGTGGTCCAGGTGTGCAGCTTGATCATGGTGCGTGGGCTCCTTGGTTTGGGGTGAGCTCGGGGTGCAGCACGCCGAGCAGGATCTCGAGTGACTCGACGATCCGGGGTCCGGGTCGGTTGAAGTACTGGTGGCCGTCGAGGACGGCGGTGCGGAAGCGCCGCAGGCGCGGCACGCGCTCGAGCTCGGCGCGCGCCTGCGCGAGGCCGAAGCCGCAGGGGACGACGAGCACGACGTCCGGCTCCGCCGCTTCGAGCTGGTCCCACTCGAGGCGCGGCGAGTGTTCGCCGGCCGTGCCGAACAGCGAGATGGCGCCGGCGCGCTCGATCAGCTCGGGCATCCAGTTGCCGCCGGCGATCAGCGGATCGAGCCATTCGAGCGCCGCGACGCGGGGGCGGGTCGAGCTCGCCCGTCCGCGCACCGTGAGTGACTCGATGCGCGCGCGCAGCTCGGCGTCGAGCTCGGCGCCGCGCTCGGCCCGGCCTATGGCCTCCGCGACGCGAGTCACGTCGCGCAGCACGTCGTCGAGCGACAGCGGCGCCAGCGAGAGGATGCGCGGCGCGGCGCCGGTCCAGGCGCAGAGCGCGGCTTCGAGGTCCGCGGGCGTGGCCGCGCACACCTCGCACAAGGTCTGCGTCACGATCAGGTCCGGCGCGAGCTCGCGCAATCTCTCGGCGTCGAGCTCGTAGATCGAGAGGCCGCGCGAGACGAGCTCTTCGACCCGGTCGTGAATCGCGCGGCCCGGGGCATGAGGATCGAGCCGCGGCGACGAGATCGCGGGCAGCGACTCGACCCCGGCGGGGAAGTCGCACTCGTGCGAGCGGCCGACCAGCTCGGCGCGGGCGCCGAGCGCGCACACGCTCTCCGTCGCCGAGGGCAGCAGCGAGACGATGCGCATCGGGTTCGTTCTATACTGCCCGGGTGAGGCTGGCAACGTTCACGCATTCAGGGGTTACGCGGATCGGGGTCGTGGTCGGCGACGAGATCGTGGATCTCGCCGCGGCCGTTCCCGAGATGCCGCGGTCGATGGAGCTGTTTCTCGCGGCCGGAGCGCCGGCCCTGGAGCGCGCGCGCGCCGCCTCGCGAGGCGGCCTGCGACTGGCGCTCGGCGCGGTGAAGCTCGAAGCCCCGGTGATGCGGCCGCGGAAGTTCCTGGCCATCGGGCTCAACTACGCCGATCACATCGCGGAGGGCGGCCGGCCCGCCCCCGAATTCCCCGTCTTCTTCAACAAGCAGGTCACTTGCGTGAACGGGCCGTTCGACCCGATCTGGATGCCGCGCGTCTCGGACAAGCTCGACTACGAGGGCGAGCTCGCGTTCGTGATCGGCCGCCGCTGCCGCCACGTGCCGAAGGAGCGCGCGCGCGAGGTCATCGCCGGCTATCTGATCTGCAACGACGTCTCGGTGCGCGACTGGCAACAGCGCTCGCCGACGATGACCCTGGGCAAGTCGTTCGACACGCACGGCCCGCTCGGGCCGTGGCTCGTGACTCCGGACGAAGTCGGCGATCCGCACGTGCTGGACTTCGAGACCACGGTCGACGGCGAGCGCCGCCAGAAGTCGAACACCAAGCACTTGGTGTTCGATTGCTTCGCGCAGGTCGAGACTCTCTCGACCGCATTCACGCTCGAGCCGGGCGACGTGATCAGCACGGGCACCTGCGGCGGCGTCGGCGTCGCGATGAACCCGCGCGGCTACATGAAGGTGGGCCAGCGCGTGCGCGTCGAGATCTCCGGCCTCGGTGCGATCGAGAGCGAAGTCATTCCCGAACCGCCGGACACGGCGCGGGTATGAACGGCGCAGAGGCGCTGATTCGCACCGCGGCCGCCGCGGGCGTCGAGATCTGCTTCGCGAATCCGGGCACGACCGAGATGCACCTGGTCGCGGCGCTCGACGCGGCGCCGGGGATTCGGCCGGTGCTCGCGCTGTTCGAAGGCGTGGTGACCGGGGCGGCCGACGGCTACGCGCGAATGACCGGCAGGCCGGCGCTGACGCTGCTCCACCTCGGCCCCGGCTTCGCGAACGGGATCGCGAACCTGCACAACGCGCGGCGCGCGAGCTCGCCGATCGTGAACCTGATCGGCGACCACGCGACCTGGCACCTGGCCGCCGACGCGCCGCTCACCTCGGACATCGAGTCACTCGCGCGGCCGGTGTCTCGCTGGGTGCGCAAGAGCACGACCCCCGGGGGGCTCGCCGGCGATACGGCCGACGCGGTCGCGGCGGCGCGCGCGGGCGCCGGCGGCGTGGCGACCTTGATCGTGCCCGCGGACTGCGCCTGGGGCGAGGCGCCGGGCCCCGTGGCGGCGAAGCGCTTCGAGCCGCGCGCGACGGTGGCGTTCGCGGCGGTCGACGTGGCGGCGCGCAGCCTGCGCTCGGGGAAGCCCGCGCTGATCCTGCTCGGCGGCGACTCCTTCTCGCGGCGCGGGCAGGTCGCCGCGGCGCGCATCGCCGCGAAGACCGGCGCGCGCGTCCTCCTCGG
>DATFUE010000137.1:0-7396 GCA_035261165.1 Myxococcota bacterium | reverse complement strand
CCTCGCGTGACACGGTGCCGAAGACACCGGGCCCGCCGAACGCGGTAACGGTGAACGAGCCGAGATCCTGCACGCCGAGCGCGTCGATCAGCGCTCGATAGAACGGGTTCGCGGCGACGGTCGCGAGCGTGACCGAGCTGTCCGAGTTCGCGTCCGTGTAAGTCACGTCGCCGAAGAAGCCGCCCATACGGGTCGGCGCGCTGAGCGGGGCGATCGGGAGGGTGACGGTCAGGATGAACGTCTGGGTCGAGGTCGAGAGATTCGTCAGATTGAAGGTGCCGGTGATCGACGGATCCGGATTCACCGTGATCGACCAATCGCAGTTGAAATTCGTCCCGTAGCCGATGCCGCCCAATCCGAACGTACCATCTGGGTTGGGCGTGGTCTCGCCTTCGATGTGATACACGTCGTAGATACCGACCGAGCTGATATCGACGGTCACCACCGGTGCGGCTCCAGCCGAGCTCGCAGCCACCAGAAAAGCTGCCGCTACACCTAGAAGTGTAAGCGACCTTCGCAGCCCCCTCACAGCCATGGTCTCCCTCCGAATCACCCGCGCGCGATGCCCTGCGCGGCCCGGGCGCTCGATGCGTCAGCCACCCGTAGGCAGAATCCTACCAGAACTGCTCTTGCGAACAGAAGCCTTTTCTCGCGCAAGACCGAGAAGAATCAGCGCTAGAGATATGGCGAAAAGCGCGGCGAAACCCGGCTCGGGTACGACGCGGAATTCGAACGGCACCTGGACCGAGTCGCCCGCGGTCAGGGTGAAGCCCGGGAAGGCCACTCCGATCGAGCCCGAGACGCCCGGTCCAACCTGGCTGGGAATCGGAACTCCGAACAGCTCCGGCGAGATCGTCCCGAACACTCCCGGGCCGCCAAACGCCGTGACGTTGAAGAAGCCGAGGTCCTGGACACCGGCGCCGTCGATCAGCGCGCGGTAGAAGGGGTTCGCGCCGGCGGTCGCGACCGTCACCCCCGAGTCGCCGTTCACGTCCGTGTAGGTCGTCGCCCCGTAGGAGCCGCCGATCCGGGTCGGGCCGGCGATCGGCAGCACGCCCAGGGTCGCGGAGACCGTGAAGGTCTGCGTCGTGCCCGACAGATTCGTCAGCGTGAAGCTTCCGGAGATCGCCGGGTCGGGGTTCAGCGCTACGGCGAAAAGCAGAAGGAAGCTGGGCGCCGTCGCCTGGTCGCTCGCCGAGTAGGTGCCGTCCGGGTTGGTGGTCAGGGTCGGCGAGAGCTGCACGCTGTCCCCCCCGACGCTCGAGGACGCGCTCACGCTGAACGCCGGGGGTCCGCCCGGAAGCGGGCCCGAGAACGCGTCGGGTGCGAAGCCGAAAACCAAAGCAACCGCGGCAGTTACGACCCAGGACTTCATACGGGAAGCATACCGTCCCGCGGCGCGGTCGGGGGGAAAAAATCCCTACTGGGCAGGGTCGGGCAGAGCCTTCATGCCGCCGTCAGGCATCAGGCCGACCCGGCTGCGAGATCTCCCGTCACCCCGCCGCAGGCGATGAGCCGCGCGCGCAGTGCTCCCGCCCGCGCGCGCCGGCGCTCGCGACGCGCATCGGTGTCGCACAGCCGGTCGAGCACCTCCTGCGCCCAGGCGACGTGGCGGCGCGCCTTGCGCACGATCTCGTCGAGGATCTCGATCGTGGGCGCATCGGCGATCTGATCGGTCTCGAGCATGGTGCGCTCGTACACGTCGATCAGGTGCGGCGTCAACACGTCGAAGGCGCCGACCAGCTTCTCGATCGTCTGATCGGGGCGCTCCGGCTCGGTCACGGCCTGCACGAACTCGGCGAAGCCGGGGTTCGCCGACTCGGACGCGGAGACCGCCTTGCGCCCGCAGCGCAGCTCGGGCAAGCGCCTGCCGAGCGCGTCGGCCGCCTGCGCGCACTCCCAGATGATCTTCCCCAGGCCGGTCTTCACGGGGATCTCGGGGATGGTCGCGACCCAACCACCCAGCGCCATCATCATCCACTCCTCCGCGTAGCGGAAGTTGCGCACGCGCCTTGCCATGGCCTCGACGTCGTAGCGCCCGTGCAGCTCGCGCAGGTCGGCGGGCACCTCGAACGCGGAGTAGGGCGCGAAGCTGGTGCGCTCGTCCTTGCCGGTGCCGGGGTAGAGACGCGTCTCGCTCATGCCGACTTCTCCGCGGCGGCCTTGCGCGCCAGGTGCTTGATGCGCAGGACCTCGGCCGCCTTGCGCAGTGTCTCGCGCGACGGGCCAACGCCCGAGATCTCCGACAGCTCGTCGAGCTCCTGCTCGGTGAAGCCCGCCTCGATGCGGTCCTCGCGCGCGATGCGGATCGCCGCGTCCTCGCGGTCCGAGCGCGAGCCGCCGAAGCTGAACTGCTTGTCGACCTGGCGGCGGAAGTTCTGCGCGGCTTCGAAGCGCACCGGATCGTTCTTGGTGAACTCCTTCACCCACTCACTGCCGAAGCGCACGTGCGTCAGCTCGTCGGCGAGCACGTAGTCGATCGCCTGCTGCATCTTCTCGTCGCCCGACTTCTCGGCGAAGCGAATCATGTCGCGGAACACGTCGCAGGCGAGGCCCTCGAGGCCGCGATTCACGCCGGCGACGCGCAGCGCCGGATCGTCGGAGCACGCGCACTCGAACAGAAAGCTCGACTCGGGGAACATGCCCACCGTTCCGCCGCAGTGGATCAGGAGCTTCTCGTAGATCTGCACGTGGCGAGCCTCGTCCCAACACTGGCGCGCCATGTTCATCTTGAATTCCCAGGGCGCGTCCGGGAAGTCCCAGAGCGAGCGCCCGGCGCCCTCGAGCGCCTGCAGCTCGCCGACGAAGATGCCGTGCATGCGCAACAGCAGCCGCGTCGTGACTGCCGGATCGTCGGGGTGCAGTGGCTCGTTCAGAGTCACCAGGCCGAACGCCGGGCCGTACTCCTCGTAGAGCGGCTCGGCCGCGGTGCCGCGCACGGACACCTCGATGATTGGCGTCAGCCGATCGAACATCTCGACGACCTTGTCGACGTCGTCGGGCAAGGTCGAGAGGACGGTCGCTGCGACGTTGTCCTGGCGAACGAACCGGCTGTCGCGCGCGAGCTCGTGGTGCGCGATGAAGCGTTTCATGGTCTCCCCTTCCACGGACGACTGGAAGGGAAGTTTCGCGCCCCGCCGGCGGCCGCGTCAACGCGGCGCGCCGCCGGGGCGCGATCGGGACCGCGGTCAGGAGACCGCTCGATCAGGAAAGCCCGATCAGTACTTCCAAGCCGATCCGTCGAAGCGGAAGATCTCCATGACTTCGACTTTCTCTACCAGCTCGGGCGAGCTCTTCTTCGCGCTCTCGACCGAGTCCCCGGCCTTGCGCAGGTGCAGCTCGTTGTAGACGAGCGTGCCGACACCCGGGGTGCCCGGCTTGGCGCGCGACTGACAGCGCAGCGCAACCTTGTCGTAGCCCGTGTAAGTGCCGACCACGCGCCCGTTCTGCGGCGCGTAGTGCATCTTCGACGCGTTCTGCTGCTCGCGCGCCGCGAGCTTCGACATCCATTCCGAGCAGAAGCTGTCGAAGGTCTGTGCCGCGCTAGCGGCCGGCGCCGCCGCTAGCGCGAGCGCGCCGGCGGCTAGAATGGTCGCGGTGATCCGAAACAGTGTTGCCCTTGACCGACTCATCTTTGGAGGCCTCCTGGCCCTTCATCGTATGCATACCGAATACCGCCCCCCACTGAATCGATCGGCAGAACGGGGAGCAGTTTTGAAGCCGTGGTGAGACAGCGACGCTGCCGAGATCATCTCTCGCCGCTTGCAAAAGGCGCAAATCCCGTCATGATGCGGCCGAGCCGGGTCAAACTGCCTGTCAGATGCGTGGGTGCGTAGCCGCTAGTTGCATTTCCGCGGGGTGCTTCGAGCGTCGTTGGCTGCAGGGCGGACCCGGCCTCTGGGAGGTTCCGTCGAGATGAAGCGACTCATGACCCTCTTTTCTGTTGGCGTCCTCGCGTTCGGTTCTGGTTGCGCGAGTCTCTACGATACGTTCGGCGACGCGACTCCGGTCGTGTGCGCCATCGTCGGCGGCGGGCTCGGAGCGGGAGCCGGCGCGATCGCGTCGAACTGGCACCACGGCAACGACGATCGCAACGACCTGAAGCAAGCCGCGGCCATCGGCGGCGGCGTCGGCGCCGTGGGTGGCGCGCTGCTGTGCGCGCTGAACGCGCCGGAAGAAGAGAAGGCGCCGCCGACCGTGCGCGCGACCGCGAACCCGAGCTCGGGATCCCCGCCGCTCGCGGTGGACCTCCGCTGCATCGGCGAGTCGGCCGCGGGGATCAAGAGTTACTCGTGGGACTTCGGAGATGGCTCGCACTCGAGCGAACAGAACGCAAGTCACACCTATTCCAGCGCGGGTAGCTACAACGCGACGTGCACCGTCACGGACAACAACAACCTCACGGGGAGCGCGAGCGCTCGGGTGTCCCTGGCCGCGGCCGCGGCGACGAAGCGCTCGATCGTGCTGCGCGGCATCAACTTCGACTTCGACAAGGCGGTCATCAAGCCCGAAGCGGAGGGGGTGCTCGATGCCGCCGTCGAAGTGCTGAAGGAGAACCCGGACGTGAGCGTGCGAGTCAGTGGCTACACCGACAGCGTCGGCACGGAGGAGTACAACCAGGGGCTGTCCGAGCGCCGCGCGAAGTCGGTGAGGGACTACCTGGTGAGCCACGGCATCGAGGCGGCGCGACTCACCGCCGTCGGCTACGGCGAGTCGAACCCGGTCGCCGACAACGCCACCAAGGACGGCCGCGCGCAGAACCGGCGCGTCAGCCTGGACACCCAGTAACGAAAAAGGAAGACCCCGGGGCGTCGCCTTCGCGCGGCGCCCCGGGGTCGATTCGTCTCAGGCTCGGGAAGCGGTTCGCAGCGAGGCCGCTAGTACTTCGGCGCGGGCGCCGCTTCCTTGGCCGCGTCGGCCGCGTCTTCCGCCGTGTCGGCCGCGTCCTGCGCCGCATCGGCCGCGCCCGCCGCCGCGTCCGCCGCACCCTGCGCCGCCGCCGCCGCCATTTCGGCGATCTTGGAGTTCGCGGTGTCCAAGGCAGCCTTCACTTGCGTGTTGTTCGGGTCGGCGCCCAGCGCCGCCGTGCAGACGGGGACGGCCGCCTCGTAGCTTCCCGTGGCAACCAGATCCAGGCAGCTCGTCGCGTCCGGGTTCGCCGCGGCGCCGACGTCCGGCTTCGCTGCGCTTTCGGCCGCGCTCTGCGGCGTCGCGTCACTCGCGCTCGTCGCGGATTGATTCTCTTTCTGCCCGCATGCAGCCAGGCCTAGAACCGCGAATGCAATCACAACCCCTCGTCGCATGAAACCTCCGGTACGCCCTGAGTAGTGGGCGCGACTGATGCTACACCCCGACCGCGCGGCAAAGTAGGGCTCTCGCCGACGCTGTTTTCCGACGTGACCGCCGTCACCGCTCGACGGCGCGCGACACCGAGCTGCGTAGCCCGGCGGGGTCGAGCGGCGGCCGCGACATCGGTAGTCTTCGCGGCATGTGGGGGAGCTCCATGGCTCGGGTCGCCGTGTGCCTCGCGTCGACCTGCGCGCTGGCGTGCGCCGCGCTGCCCTGGCCGAGCGGCGGCGCGCGCCGCGCCACCCCGGTCGCGCAGGGCGGGTTCCTGGATCTGCGCGGCGCGGTGCACGTGCACACGCGCGTGTCGCACGACAGCAAGGGCGACGTCGGCGAGCTCATCGACGGCGCGCACGTTGCGGGCCTCGCGTTCATCGCGCTCACCGAGCACACCCATGGCGCCCGGCTGCGACCCGCGCGTGGCGTGGTCGAGAACGTGATCCTGATCCCCGGCTGGGAGGTGAACTCCGCCGGCGCCTCGATCCTGGCGCTGGGCGTCGCGTCGAAGCGTGGGCTCCCGCGCGAGCCGAAGGCGCTGGTCGCCGAGATCGAGCGCCGCGGCGGCGTCGCGTTCGTCGCTCACCTTGAGGCGTCGAGCCTGGCGGAGCCCGCGCTCTACGCCGAAGCCGCGCCGGACGGGATCGAGATAGCGAATCTGCACGCGACGTCGCTCGAAGTGAGTGGCCGCCTCGTGCTCGGAGAGCTCCTGCTGCCCGCGCCCTGGGCGCTGCGCAGCCTCTTGCGGACGCCCGCCGATAACCTCGAGCTGTACGCGCGCTTGCCGAACGTGCGCGCGCTGGTCGGCGGCGTGGACGCGCATGCGAAGTTCCGCGTGCTCGGGCCGCTCGGCGGCACGCTCGACCGCTACCGCGACCTGTTTCGGCTGCTCACGACTCATGTGCTCGCGCGCGAGCGCAGCGCCGCCGGCGTGATCGAGGCGTTGCGCGAGGGCCGGAGTTACGTCGCCTTCGAGGGTCTCGCGCCCGTGGCTCACTTCGGCGCCGCGCGCAGCGCCGGCGGTATCGCCGTGAGCGCGCCCCAGCCCGCGCGCCTCGAGCTGGTCTGCGCGGGCCGCGTGGTCGACTCCAGCGACGGCACCGAGGCGCTCCTGCGCGTCCCGCCCGACGCCGAACGGTGTCACGTCGAAGCGTGGCTCGGCTCCCAGCTCTGGATCGTCACGAGCCCGCTCGGCTGACCGGCGGGCCGCGGCGAGTTTTGCTGTAATCGTCCCGATGCAGAGCGGGCCGGCGGTCTTGCGCTTCGACGACCTCGACAAGTACCTGCTCCACAAGAACGGGAACTACTTGTACAAGGTCCCGTTCGAGGGACGCTGGGCCGTGTTGAAGCTCTACTACGGCAGCGCGTCTCTCGCCCGCTACGCGCTGAAGAGCGCGGGGAATCTGTTGCTCGCGAACCAGAGCGCGGTCATGCCCTGGTCGCGCCGGCGCACCGAGCTCGACTGCATTCGACTCTGGGGCGCCGCCGGCTTCCGCGTGTTCGGCGTCTACGACGCCACGGTCGTTGGTCTCCCCCCGGATGGTCACGCGCTGTACGAGTGGGTCGAGGCGCCGCGCTTCGTGCACTACTTCGCGGACCGCGGCGTGCCGCTCGAGACGCGCCTCGCGACCTGGCGCCGCTTCCTGCCCGTCTGGCACCGGCGCCACCGGCTCGCCGTCGAGCGGCGCGAGCCGCGCTTCGTGCATGAGAACGGCGACCTGAAACACGTGATGATCGTCGGCGACGAGTTCCTGTTCTTCGACTTCGAGACCGTGTTCCGCGCGCGCGGACGCGTGCGCGAGGTCGTGGCGCGCGAGATCCTCAGCTACCTGAAGTCACTCGCGCGCACGGTCGGCGACGAGTTCGACGCATTCCTCGACGAGACGGTCGCGTCGTATCCGGGCCGCGATCTCCTGGCGTACACGCACGAGTTCGCGTTCGCGGATCCGAACCCGATCGTGCGCATCGCGCGCCGCCTGGACCTCGCGTTCCGCGAGCGCGCGAAGAAGCCGTCGTCGAAGTACCGGATCGCGGCGCGACTCGACCAACTGCT
>DATFUE010000136.1:0-2254 GCA_035261165.1 Myxococcota bacterium | reverse complement strand
GCGCTGGAGCGCGTTCGGCAGATTTCCGCGCTCGATGTGCAGCTCGACCAGGCGCCGACACGCGGAGGTGTAGCTCGAGTCGGAGGCCTCGACCTGCGACAGGTTGTGGATCGCGCGCGCGAGCTGCTTCAAACCCGCGGCCAGCTCGCCGGCCTCGAAGTAGCTCGAGTTCTTCTCGTAGAGCGCGAGCAGGCGCTCGCCGTCGTCGGACTCCTTGCAGCAGGCGATGGCGTCGTCGAGCTCGCCGGCGCGCTCGTAGGCGCGCGACGCCGACGCGAGGTCGCCCGCCGCGCGATAGGCGTCGCCGGCCTTCTCGAACTCCTCCGCCGCCTCGAAGAGCGCGGCCGCGCCCGCGCGATCGTCGGTCGCCGCGCGCAGCTCGGCGGCGCCGCGCAGATCGCCGGCGGTCTCGAGCGCGCGCGACGCGCCCGCGACGTCGCCGCTCGCGCGCAGCAGCTCGGCGCGCAGCTTGGTCGCCGCCTGGGTCTGGCCGGCGCGATCGAGCTCACCGGCCGCGCGCGCGAGATCGCCCTCGAGATATGCGCTGACCGCGGCGGTCGAGCCGCGGAAGACGCTGCCCGTCTCGCGCGCGACGTCGAGGAGCAGCTTGAGCGGGTCGAACGACCTCACCTCGACCACGCGCTCGAGCAGGCGGTCCCCGGCGCCCACGAGCAGCACGTGCCGGCCCGGCTTCACGTACAGGAACACGGGCGCGCCGCTCACGTAGCGCAGCGAGCGCGGGTCGCCGCGCAGCGCGATCGCGATGTGACTCTCGCCTTCGGCCATGCCGGTGACTTGAATCTCGAGCGGCGTCTCCTTCGGGCGCATGTCGAACTTCACCGTGACTCGCTCGCCGCGCGGCACGCGCACGAGCTGCTCCTCCAGGAAATCGCCGATCAGCTCGCCGGTATCCGCGTTCTGCAGCGGACCGCGCACCGTCAGGTAGTACGGCCGGCGGCGCGCGGGGATCCAATGGAACGAGGTGGGCTCGCCCTCGCGCAGCGGCCGCTCGAAGCGATTCAGCCGGCGCAGCCCGTCCTCGATGCGCCACTTTGCCTTCTCGCGGCTCTTGAGTGACTTCGTCACCGCGGTCTTCCGCTGGCGCCGCGAGACGCTGATGCTGAACAGGGCGCGCGTCTGAGGGGGCAGCTCGACGACCACGCTGATGCTCCCCCAGCCGCGCAGCAGCGCGAGCGCGATGAGCAGGACCAGCCCGCCCCAGGTCGCCGCGGCGCGCGGATTCCAGGCGAGATACTCCTGGGCGAGCGGCGAGAGACAGACGGCGTTGCCCAGGATGCGCGCGCGCGGCGCCGATCGGCCCGCGAGCTGGCGGAGCTCCAGCCGCCAGGGCGCGTCGGAGCCGCAGCGCAGCGTCGTTCCGGCGCTCTCCCGCGGCTGGCGTTCGAGCCGCGCGAGGAAGAGCGCGTCCCCGCCCAGCGCGAGGTTCAGCTCCACCGCGGCGTCGCTGTCGAGCGAGGTCGGGCTCTCGAAGCGCGCAAGCCGGTCGATCGCACCCGCGGTCGCGACGTTGTCGCCGAGCGCCTTGGCGAGCTCGCCGCGGCTCATGAGCTCGTACTGTGACTCCAAGACACGCCGCAGCCCGCGCTCCATCTTGCCGAGGTCCGGGACCTTCGGGCGCAGGAAGTCGAGCGCCTGATCGCGCAGGCCAGGCGCCTCGCGTACGCCCACCCAGATCACGCGGCCGGTATCCGCTGGCACCGCGCCGAAGCTCAGCGCGAGCTGGAGCAGTGACTCGTCGATTCCCGAGAGATCCGCGGAGCGATCGGGCGCGGAAGCGCGCGCGACCTCGCCGGGCGAGACGTCCGCGAGCAGGGCCGCGCGCTCGCGCTCGAGACCCGCGGTCGCCGTGTCGCCGAGCGCCTCCGCGCGCTCGGCGAGCGCGAGCCGCAGCGCCGGATCGATCGGGTCAAGCTCGACCGCGCGCTCGAGGGCGGCGCGCGCCGCCGCGCCGTCGCCGCTGGCGGCCAGGACCTGCGCACGCAGCTCGAGCTGCTCCGGTGCCGTGTCGCGCGCCAGCTCGAGCGCTTCCAAGAGAGCGAGCGCGGCGTCGTTCTCACCCGCGCTCACCTGAAGGCGCGCGAGCTCGAGCTTCGCGTCGCCGTCCGCCGCGTCCTGTGCGACCGCGCGCTCGAGCAGCGGGCGCGCTTCGCCGCCTCGCCCCGCCTGGCGATAGAGCGCGCCCAGCTCCCGAGCCGCCCCGGGAGCCTTCGGGTCGAGCTCGAGCGCCTGGTGC
>DATFUE010000135.1:0-2794 GCA_035261165.1 Myxococcota bacterium | reverse complement strand
CGCGGCGGCGTGCAGCTCGCCGCTCGGCACGCGCCGCTGTCCGTCGAAGGCATCGAATGCGAGGCCGATCCGGCCGCGCGCCGTCAGCGCGATCCAGCGCGCGCGCCTCGCGCTCACCTGGCGCAGGATCGCGCCCAGGTCGTACACGGGGACGACGACGCCCCGGATGCCGACGACTCCGAGAAACTCCGCCAGCGCGCTCGGAACGCCGACCACGCGTGCGTCCGCCACCAGGCCTGCCAGCTCGCGAAGCGGCAAGAGGTACGGCTCGCCGGCGACGCGCACCGCCAGGAGCTCGACGTCCCCGCTCGAGCGCGCGGGGAGCGGCTCGGCGAAGGAGCGATCGAAATCGCGGCGCAGTGTGGCGGCCGAAGTGCTCACGGGCGGCCTCCGCAGGCCAGAAGCTCCGAGTGACACAGCGCGACGAGCGCGTCGCGGCTGAAGCCGCCGCCGAACAGCAGCATGCGCGACGCATCTTCCCGGCGCAGGAGGATCAGCGCCTGACCGAGCTCGCGGCGCGCGCCGTCGCGATCGTCGCGCCGGCGCGCGAGCAGGCCGAGATGCAGGCGCGGCATCGCGAAGCCGGGATCGAGATACACCGCGACCCGGTCGTGCTCGAGCGCGCCCGCGCGATCGCTCGCGCCCTCGCGGCAGAGCGCGAGCAGATAGTGAGCGCCCGCGGAGAGATCGTCGACGGCGAGCAGCTCGAGACAGGCTTTCTCGGCGTGCGAGAGCGCGCCGCCGTGCGTGAGCAGCACGGCGCGCAGGAGCAGCACCTCGGGATCGCGTGCCAGCGCCGGGGGCAGCGCGTCGACGAGCAGCAGCGCCTCGCCGTAGCGCTCGCTCCGCAGGAGCTCGAGCGCGTGCCCAACGCCCGCACGGGTCGGCTCGCGTGCGCCCGCGACGGCCGTCGAGCGCGGCGCATCGGCGAGGCTGCGCACGCGCTCCGTCGCGCGCTGGATCGCGTCGACCCAACCGTCGGAGGCCGCGGCGATTTCCGCGAGTGGCTCGACCGAGGGCGCCGATGCCGCTGCTCCGGCAGCAGGATCCCAGGCGGGTCGGCCGAGCAGCTCACGGCGCTGGTAGTAGAACGTCTCGTTCGTGTGTCGCAGGTGGAAGTCGCCCGAGAGCCCGCGCAGGGTCTCGGCGTGACCGAGGAAGAGATATCCGCCGGGCACGAGTGCGCGACTCACTCGCTCGAGCGCGGCGATCGCCGCCTCGGGCGTGAAATACATCAGAACGTTGCGGAAGAACACCACGTCGTAGCTCTCGATCGGCCAAAGCTCGCTGTCGTCGACGGCGAGGTTCCGCTCGTCGAACTGCACCGCGGCGCGGATCGACTCATCGAGCAGCGCCCCGCGGTCGGCCTGCTTGAACCACCTCTGCTGCGCCTCCGGTGGGGTCTCGCGCAGTGCCCAGGGGGCGAAGCGGCCGCTGCGCGCGCGCTCGAGCGCGCCGGGGTCGAGATCGGCGGCCCGGATGACGACGTGCGTCGGCTCGATGCCAGCGTCTCGCACGAGCATGGCGACCGAGTACGGCTCCTCGCCCGACGCACAGCCAGCCGACAGGATGCGGACCGGGGACAGGCCCGCGCGCGCTGCGAGTCGCTCCGGCAGGACGCGCTCGCGCAGCGCGTGAAACTGATCGGCGTTGCGAAAGAAGTACGTCTCGCCGACGGTCAGCTCGCGCGCCAAAGCCGCGATCTCGCCGCGCTCGCCGTGACTCTCGAGGCGCGCGAGATAGTCGGATGCGGCGCGACCGCTCGCCTCGAGCCTGCGCCCGAGCGCTTCTCCGAGCGTCCCCAGCTTCGCATCGTCGAAGCAGAGACCCAGGCGTAACGCGACGGCGCTACGAAAACGCAGCACGTCGTGGTGCGCGAGCGAACGAGTCAAGCCGAACTCTCGACGCTATCGCTCACGATCTGCGCGCTGCGCAACACCAGGAGGAGCTCGGCGTCGAGTCGACCGATCGCGGAGACCACGCCTTCGTCGAGCCCGGAGAGGAGTGGCGGCAGCGTGTGCAACACCGCACGAGAGACCGCGCGCACGCCGATCACAGCGTCCACTGCGAGCGCGACTTTCCGCGCGCCGGCGCGCAGGATCACGAAGCGGGTCGCTTCGGAGGGTCCCCCACCGATGAGGCGCGCCGCGTCGACGACCGGAATCGGCTCACCCTGCACCAGCGCGAGGCCCAGGACGAAGGGAGGCGCAGCGGGGAACGGCTCGATCGGCAGCGGTCGCATCGTCACCAGGACGTGCTCGACCGGCAAGGCGATCCGCGTGTCATGGCTGCGACAGATCAGCACGCGCTCGCTGGGCTGACCGTCGTTTGCCATGCCCACTCATTCGAACGGGATGGCCGGACGCTTTAGCTCCCAGCTGCGCTACGGTGCGTGCGCAACGCGGCGCGAGTCACTCAGTGATGGAGTGACATCAGTGCTAGACGCTGCGCACGTACTCGAAGTCGAGCGGCCGGCCGTCGATCTTGAGCGTCGGCGCCGCGATCCAGCCCGCGCACTGGCCGGGCGCGAGAACGGCACCGTCTTGAAGCGCTTCGAGCCACTCGAGGTCGGTCGCTCCAGGCAGGCAGGCGGCGATCTCGGACGCAGTCGCCGCCGGGCGACCGTCCGGAAGCCAGTATGACTCCGCGAACGGGCCGATCCTCCGGTTGAAGCGCGGGCTGGGAAGCGAGAGTCGATAGGACAGACCCGCGCTCGCCAGCGCCTGGTTCCAGTGACCCAGCGACTTCTCGCACTCGCGCGTGTAGGCGTCCTGCAGCAGCGCGTTGATCGCGC
>DATFUE010000134.1:0-11997 GCA_035261165.1 Myxococcota bacterium | reverse complement strand
CGGTGGTCCGCCATATCTCCAGTTCCTCGTGAGTCGCCTGTACACGAGCGCCGGCGACCCTGCGACCGCGATGCAGTTCATCAGCGCTCGGCTCAAGAACGAAGAGACTCCGCAGGTTCGAGCAGACCTCGAGAAGCGCCTCTCCGACATCTGGATCAACCGAGATCTCGCGCTGATCGATGCGGCGATCGCGACCTACACCGAGAGGAACCGGCGCGCGCCGAAGAACGTGCGCACGCTGGTCGATGCCGGCTTGCTCGCTTCGCTGCCCCATGATCCGAAGGGCGGCGAGTACCGGATCTTCTCCGATGGGAGGGCCGGCACGGACTTGCCCTACGAAGTCCTTCAGCTCAACAAGACGAGGGGAGGGTGAACGTGAGCGCGATCCGAACACGCGGTCTGCGCAAGACCTTCCGCACCGGTTTCTGGATGCGCCCCGTCGAGGCGGTGGTCGACGTCGATCTCGACGTGAAGGCAGGAGAGATCTTCGGCTTCATCGGGCCGAACGGCGCCGGCAAGACGACCACCATCAAGGTACTCACGGGTCTGGTGCTGCCGACCGCGGGCCAGGCGTGGGTGAACGAGATTCAGGTGAGCGACCCGAACAGTCGCGCGCGCCTGGGCTTCTTGCCCGAGGGCACCTTCTTTCACGACTACCTCAGCGCGACTGAGTTTCTCGACTTCCACGGCGCATTGCTCGGCATCCCGAAGGAAGTGCGCCGCGCGCGCATCCCGAAGCTGCTGGAGCGGGTCGGTCTCAGCGGCGCGGCCGACCGCCAGATACGCCGCTACTCGAAGGGCATGCGCCAGCGCGCCGGCCTCGCCCAGGCGCTCGTGGGCGACCCCGACATCGTGATTCTCGACGAGCCGATGTCGGGCCTCGATCCGATCGGTCGCAAGGACATCCGCGACATCATTCTGGCGCTGCGCGACGAGGGCAAGACGGTGTTCTTCTCGTCGCACATCCTCGAGGACGCCGAGGTCATCTGCGACCAGGTCGCGATCATCCTGTCGGGCCGGATCGTGAAGCAGGGGTATCTCGACGAGCTGCTGGGCCAGGAGGTGGTCGGCAGCGAGCTCGTGGTCGAGTCGATCTCTGAGTCACTCCACGCCGAGCTGCAGCGTGCGTCGCGGCGCGCGGTCGTGCAGGGCAGCCGGTTCCTGTTCGAGTTCGCTGGCGAGAGCGACGGCGAGAAGGCGCTCGATCGCGTGCGCGCGAGCGGCGGACGCGTGCGCAGCTTCGTGCCCAGGCGGAAGAGTCTCGAAGACCTGTTGCTCGAGGGTCTGCAGCAGGAGAAGAACCGATGAGCTCGCTCTCGCGAATCTGGGTGCTCGCGAGGAACACCTATCGCGAAGCGGTGCGCGACAAGCTGCTCTACAACCTCCTGCTCTTCGCGGCGCTGATGATCGCGAGCTCGATCCTGCTGGCGCAGATCCAGATCGGCAAGGACGAGCGCATCTACCGCGACATCGGTCTCTCGTCGATCGCGTTCTTCGGCGTGCTGATCGCGATCTTCGTCGGCATCAACCTGGTCTACCGCGAGATCTCCACCAAGACCGTGTACACGATGCTCTCGAAGCCGGTGCACCGCTGGGAGTTCATACTCGGGAAGTACTTCGGGCTGTTGTCACTGCTCGCCGTCGAGGTCGCGATCATGAGCGCGTGCTTCCTGGGCGTGCTGGTGTGGAAGGGCTCGGAGTTCTCGATCGGGCTCGTCTGGGCGATCGGCATGATCTATCTCGAGCTCGCGCTCGTGACCGCGATCGCGATGTTCTTCTCCAGCTTCACCTCGCCGTATCTCGCCGGAATGTTCACGGTGGCGCTGTGGATCGTCGGTCATCTGCTCGCCGACCTGCGCGCGTTCGGCAAGACCTCCGACATAGCCGGCCTCCGGGAGCTGCTCGAGGCGCTGTACTGGACCCTGCCGAACTTGGACCGCCTCGACTTCAAGGCGGACGCGAGCGCGGGCAATCCGATCGAGCTGGCGCGCGCCGGCATGGCTGCGCTCTACGCGCTGCTCTACTCGTTCACGCTCATGGCGGGCGCGATCGTGCTGTTCCAGCGGCGCGACTTCCGCTAGATCGCGCTACTGTCTCGCGCCATGGGGGAGCTCGGCATTCCGGCGCCGGTCTTGGCGGCCTTCGCGTTCGTGCTCGGCGCGTGCATCGGCAGCTTCCTGAACGTCGTCGTGTGGCGCCTGCCGCGCGGCGAGTCACTCGTGCGTCCCGGCTCCCACTGTCCCGGCTGTGACGCGGCGATCCCCGCCTGGGCGAACGTGCCGCTGCTGTCCTATGTCGCGCTGCGCGGCCGCTGCCGCGCCTGCGGCGCGCCTATCTCGGCGCGCTACCCGCTGGTCGAGGCGCTGACCGGCGCGGTCTTCGCGGCGCTCCTGTGGGCGCACGGCCCGACCGCGCGGCTCCTGATCGACTGGGCGCTGGCGGCGGCGCTGATCGCGGTGACCTTCATCGACATCGACCACCAGATCATCCCGAACTCGATCACACTGCCCGGTGTCGCCCTCGGGCTCGCGCTCTCGATCGCCGCGCCGCAGCTCGGGGTCGACTGGCGCGACGCGCTGCTCGGGGTGGTCTGCATCGGCGGGGCGCTCTGGGCGATCTCCGCCGGCTACGAGAGGTTCTCCGGGAAGATCGGCCTCGGCATGGGCGACGTTAAGCTGGTCGCGATGCTCGCCAGCTTTCTCGGCCTCGAGGGAGCGCTCGGCGTGCCGATCGTCGGCTCACTCGTCGGCATCGTGTACGGCGTGGCGATGCTCGCCTGGGTGCGCGGCGGCCGGCAGACGCGCATTCCGTTCGGGCCCGCGCTCGCCCTGGCGGGCCTGGTGTTCCTGTTCCAACCGAACCTGCTCGACCGCTTCCTGGTGCGGCCGTGAAGTCTCTGCGCGGCGGCGTCCAGGTCGAGATCGTCGCGAACCTGTTCGTGATGACCTTCGCGGGCATCGCCCTGGTCGCGGTGGCGATGGCGAGTCTCTCGGCGCGCATCGTGCGCGAGGACGCGCTCGAACGCCTGCGCATGGGCTCGCGGCACCTCGAGGCCGCGCTGGGGCGCGGCGCCAATCGCCTCGACGATCTCGCGGCGCTGGCGCGCGCCAGCAGCCCGCGGATCGCGGGCGGCGAGTTCCGCGTCCTCGACGCTTCCGGCCGCGAGCTCCTGGTCGAGTCACTCGGGCCGAGCGAGCGCGGGGCGCTCGAGCCGCTGATCAGCGCGGCGCGCCAGGGCGACGAGGCGATCGAGGAAGGCAGCCTCGCGAGCGGCGAGCTCGCGATCGCGACGCGCATTCGCACGCCCGCGGGCGAGGCGGGCTTTCTCGTCGGGCGCTACTCGGGCGAGAGCTACCGCGCGCGGCTCGCGCCGCTGCTCGGCGCCGGCGCTTGGGTGCTGTTCATCGCGACCTCGGTGTTCGTCGCGTTCGGCGGCTGGCTGCTGCGCCGTCGGGTGGTGCTGCCTCTGGCGGAGCTCGCGAACGGAACGCGCCGGCTCGCGGCCGGTGACCTTGCCGCGCGGCTCGAGCCGCATGGGCCCGCCGAGCTCGCCGAGCTCGCGCGAGCGTTCAACCGCATGGCGGAGGCCCTCCAGGCCGATCGGCTCGCGCTCGAACACGCGCACGAGTCGCTCGCCCGCGGCCGCCGCCTGGCCGGCGTGGGCCAGCTCGCGGCGGGCGTCGCGCACGAGGTCGGCAATCCCGTGGCGGCGATCCTCGGCTACGCCGAAATGTGTCAGCGGGACCGCGGCGCGAGCGAGCGCACGCGAGAGCTCGCGGAGCGCATCGGCGAAGAGGCCCTGCGCATCCGGACCCTGGTGCGCGAGATGCTCGACCTCTCGCGCCCCGACGCGCTGTCGCTCGAGCGCACCGGCGCCGCCGAGCTGATCGAGCGCGTCGCGGCACGCGTCCGCCCGCAGCCGCTGCTCGCCGGGATCGAGCTCGGGATCTCGCTCGAGCCCGGCCTGCCGGCCGTGGAAGTGGACCGGCGCCGCATCGAGCAGATCTTCGTGAACTTGATCGAGAACGCCGCGCACGCGCTGCGCGGGGCCAGCGCGCCGAGGATCGAGCTGGCCGCGCAGTGCACGCACGACCCCTCGCGCCCCGCGCGCCGCGCCTCGGACCGGGCGCGCGAGACTCACAGTGCCGAGCGCGCACCGGACTCCGTCGCCTTCAGCGTCACCGACAACGGCCCGGGGATCGATCCCGAGCACCTGCCGTACGTGTTCGATCCGTTCTTCACGACCAAGGACCCGGGGGAGGGCTCCGGTCTGGGTCTGTGGAATGCGCACCGGCTCGCCGAGCTGCTGGGCGGAAGACTCGAAGTCGCGAGTCAGTCCGGGCGAACTTGCTTCAGATTGGTGTTGCCCGCGGCCGATACGAACGCGGGTCATGGCGAAACGCCGCGCGCTGATCATCGATGACGAGGCCGGGGTCCGCTCCAGCCTCGGGCTGATCCTCGAGGACGAGGGTTACGAGGTCGCGAGCGCGCCCGACGGCGACGTCGGCTTGCGCCTGGCGCAGAGCGAGCGCTTCGACGTGGTGCTGTGCGACGTGCGCATGCCGCGGCGCGGCGGCTTCGAGATCCTCGAGGATCTGCTGCGCGCACAGCCCGACGCGACCGTGATCGTGATGTCTGCGTTCGGCCAGGTCGAGCAGGCGCTCGAGGCGGTGCGCAAGGGCGCCTACGACTTTCTCGCCAAGCCGTTCACGGCGCAGGAGCTCCTGCTTGCGATCCGCAAGGCCGACGAGCGCGAGCGGCTGCGTCGCGAGAACCGCACGCTCAAGCGCGCGCTCTCGCACGAGGCCGGCGGTGTCTCGATCGCGGCGTCGTCCGCGGCGATGCGCGAGGTGTTCGAGCTCGTCGAGCGCGCCGCGGAGTACAAGACCACCGTGCTGGTCACGGGCGAGAGCGGCGCGGGCAAGGAGGTCGTCGCGCGCGCCGTGCACGGTCTCTCCGACCGCGCCGCCGAGCCGTACGTCGCGGTGAACTGCGGCGCGATTCCCGAGTCACTGATCGAGAGCGAGCTCTTCGGCCACGTGCGTGGCGCGTTCACGGGCGCGGACTCGGAGGCGCGCGGCATGTTCCGCGAAGCCGACGGGGGCACGCTGTTCCTCGACGAGATCGGCGAGCTGCCGCCCGCGATCCAAGTGAAGCTGTTGCGCGCGCTGCAGGAGGAGGAGGTGCGGCCGGTCGGCGCGGCGAAGACCTTCCCGGTCGACGTGCGCATCATCGCCGCCACCGCGCGCGACCTGGAACAGATGGTCGCGGCGAGTCAGTTCCGCGCCGACCTCTACTATCGCTTGAACGTGTTCCGGATCCACGTCCCGCCGCTCCGCGAGCGCGCCGAGGACGTGCCGCTGCTCGCCGACCAGCTGCTCGCCGCGCACGCGCGGCGCATCGGGAAGGCCGTCGACCCGCTCGACCGGGAGGTGCTGGACGCGCTCGCGGCGCACTCCTGGCCCGGCAACGTGCGCGAGCTGCAGAACTCGCTCGAGCGCGCCCTGATCCTCACGCGCAGCCGCCGCATCACCCGCGACTTGTTTCCGTTCGCCGCCCCGCGCGCCGGCCTGGCGCCAGACGCCAATCCCGGCGCTCCTGACTCGCATGACTCGTCTGACTCGCCTGACGCGGGTGACTCGAGCGTCGCGGCCGCGGAGGACCTCTCGATCAAGCGCCGCGGGCGCGCGCTCGAGGAACGCCTGATCCGCCTGGCGCTGGCGCGTACGCGGGGCAACCGCACGCGCGCGGCGCGCCTCCTGGAGCTGTCGCCGCGCGCCCTCCAGTACAAGCTCAAGGAGTACGCGGTCGACCCGCTCAATCCGTTTCCGGCCGCCTCCGATAGCTGAGCTACCTCGGAGCGTTTCGCTCCTCGGTGGAGGCCGGTCATGAAGCGAGCCATCGCAGTCGCGATCGCACTCGCGTGCGTTGCGTGCGGTTCGTCCAGCGACGTACCCGCGGATCCATCGGCGGCGCGTCCCGGCGCAGCGCGCAAGAGCGGCGCCGCGAACGAAGCCCCGACGATCGACCAGGCCGAGATCATGCCGAACCCCGCGGGCGCCGCCGATCCACTCACGCTCGATCTGAAGGCGCGCGACGCCGAGCGGGACCGACTCACGACCAGCGTCGAGTGGTACAAGAACGGCGAGCTCGTCCCCGACGTCCACGGCGCCGTGGTCGACGCGGGCACGTTCAGCCGCGGCGACACCGTCTACGCGATCGCGACCGTTTCCGACGCCGGACACGAGACGACAGTGCAGAGCGCGGCGATCTCGATCGGGAACTCCGCGCCGCGGGTTCGCTCGGTGTTCATCTCGAACCCCAGGGTCACCGCGGCCGACATGGTCGAGGCGCAGGCGACCGTCGAGGACCCGGACGGTGACTCCTTCGAGATCTCGTATCAGTGGTACGTGAACGGCGAGCCGGTCCCGAGCGCGACCACCCCGCGGCTGCCGCCCGGAGTTGCGCATCGGGGCGACAAAGTCAGCGTCTCGGCGTCTGCGACGGACGGCAGCGACGTCGGAGCGCCGGCCCAGTCGGCGCCGATCGTGCTCGCGAACGCCGCGCCCGTGATCACGACGCAGCCGAGCTACGAGATGACTCCGAACGGCGCCTACACCTATTCGATGGCAGCCAAGGACGCTGACGGCGACACGCCGCTCCGCTACGAGTTGCTCGAGGGCCCCGAGGGGATGAAGGTCGACGACCAGTCGGGCGTCGTGACCTGGGCCGTCCCGGACAACGCCAAGGGCAACAGCACGATCAAGATCGCAGTCAGTGACCCCTACGGAGGTCGCTCGACGCAGACCTGGGTGCTCTCGGTCGACTGGAATCAGCTGCCCGCGAGCCCCAATGGCAAGCAGAAGCCCGCCCCGCCGGCGGCGGACGAGATCTCGCCCAGCGAAGCAGCGGGTGACTCACCGGACAGCGACGGCACCGCGGCGAGAGGGGCAAGGCCCTCCGCCAAGAAGGCGCCGTCCGCGAAGGCCGCGGGCAAGGTCACGCAGAAGACACTGCCGGGCGAATCGGACGAACCCGCAGAAGACGAAGGAGCGGCCTACGACGAAGAGGACTTCTAGCGCGCTGGACGCGCTGCGGGTCGCTGAGGCCTACCTAGGGATCGGCAAGCCTCAAGTCGGTTTTTCGGCCCGCCGATCAAGGCCCGTGGCGAACGCCCCGGATCCGGTGGTGATCCAGCGCACGCGCGGGCTCGATGCAAGTGGAACTCACGTCTTCTGCCGGTTCGCGAATGGAGGGTCAGAGTGGCCAGTAACAACGTACGGCGCATCCGCGAGGCGCTCATGATGAGCAAGGCCGAGCTGGCGCGCAAAGCGGGTCTCTCGACGCTGACCATCGATCGCGTCGAAGCGGGCAAGACCTGTCGACTCGACACCAAGCGCAAGATCCTCCACGCGCTCGGCCTGCGTGTTTCCGACAAGGACTCGGTCTTCGGAGACCGACCCGTCGATCACCTGCTCGCGTCGCAGCACAGCGACCCGATGTCGGGCGGGAACTGAGGCGAGGCATGGCACTCTTCGGCAGCAAGACGGTCATCGGGCTCGACATCGGGTCCTCGCTCGTGAAGGCGGTGGAGCTCGAGCCGCACGGCGGGGGCTACCGGCTGCGCGGGTTCGGCTTCGCGACGCTCCCTCCGGAGGCGATCGTCCAGGGCTCGTTCATGAACGCGCCCGCGATCTCCGCTGCGATCTCCGAAGCCTGCTCGATGGGCAGCTTCAAGTCCAAGGACGTCGTGACTTCCGTGTCCGGTCACTCGGTGATCGTGAAGCGGATCTCGCTTCCCGCGCAGAGCAAGGAAGAGCTCGAAGAGACGATCCGCTGGGAAGCCGAGCAGTACATCCCGTTCGACATCAACGAAGTGAACATCGACCACCAGATCCTGCGCGAGACGGGCATCGACGGCCAGATGGACGTCCTGCTCGTCGCGGCGAAGAAGGATCTGATCGACGACTACCGCAGCGTCATCACCGAGGCGGGACTCACCCTGATGGTGATGGACGTCGATGCGTTCGCGGTCGGCAACATGTATCAGCACAACTACGAGCCGTCCGACGACGCGACCGTGGCGTTGCTCGACATAGGGGCGTCGGTCATCAACATGAACGTGATGAACGGCTCCGTGCCGGTCTTCACCCGCGACATCACCTCGGGTGGCAATCAGTACACCGAGGAGATCCAGAAGACGCTCGGCATCACCTTCGAGGAGGCCGAGCGCATCAAGATCGGCGGTCGCCCCGGCGAGACCAGCAAGGACGTGGTCCCGCAGGAAGTCGAAGAAGCGATGCGCGAGGTCTCCGAGACGATGCTCGGCGAGATCCAGCGCTCGCTCGACTTCTACCGCGCGACCGCATCGAGCGCGCGCATCGAGCGGCTGCTGCTCTGCGGCGGCGCCGCGCGTGTGCCCGGTCTCGACCGGATCTTCCACGACAAGCTCGAGATGGCGGTCGACATCGCCGACCCGTTCCAGCGCGTCGAGATCGCCTCGAGCGCGGGTGACGAGGATCGCCTCCGCGAGCTCGGTCCTGCGCTCTGCACCGCGATCGGCCTGGGGATGCGGCAGGGGGACGACAAGTGATTCGAATCAATCTCCTTCCCGTCCGCGAGGCACGCCGTGCCGCGAACATGCGCAAGCAGGGAATGCTGCTGCTCATGGCCGCGGGTGGCGGCGTCGCACTCTGTCTCTTGCTCTCGACCTGGATGGCGGCGCGCATCTCGCACGAGCGCTCGCTGATCACCGCGCGCGAGGCCGAGCTGAAGAAGCTCGAGGCCACGATGAACGAGGTGAAGAAGTTCCAGGCCGAGCAGCAGGAGATCGAGCAGAAGCTCGCGATCATCGACCAGATCGAGGCCGCGCGCATGGGCCCGGTCAAGATCATGGACGAGCTCGCGACGCGCATCCCGCAGCGCGTGTGGCTCACGAAGATGGTAGAGAAGAACGGGCTGCTCGAGCTCGAGGGACGCAGCATCGACGCTGAAGTCGTCGCCGACTTCGCGGCCGCGCTCGAGGACTCACCGATGCTGTCCGCGGTCGACCTGCAAGAGACTCACTTGGAGGAGGTCGACGGGCTCAAGCTCTCGGCCTTCAAGCTCACCGCTCAGTATCCGTTCCTGAAGCAGGCGGCCGCGCCGAAGGCTGCCGCCGCGAAGAGGGGCGGTGCCAAGGCTGCCACCCCCGCGTCCGGCAAGAAGCCGGAGTAGGAGAGGCGAGTCATGGCGATTGGCGAGAACTTCGACGCCCAGAAGCTGCTCCAGAGGCTGGAAAAACTGCCCGCCCCAGCGCGCGGCGGCGTGCTCGCCGCCGTGGCGCTCCTGGTCATCGGCCTCTACATGGTGGTCTTCTTTGGCGGCAATCAGACGACGCTGCACGGACTGCAGACACGGCGCGCCAAGGTCGAGCAGGACATCCAGGCGGCGCGCGCCGTCGCGAACAACCTGGAGAGCTTCAAGGCGAAGCGCGAGGAGCTCGGCGCGCAGCTCCAGGCGGCGCTCGAGAAACTCCCCGAGTCCAGTGACTTGCCCGCGCTGCTGACGAACATCTCGACGCTCGGCAAGAAGTCCGGTCTCGAGATCCAGACCTTCAAGCAAGGCAAGAAGATCGACCGCGGCTTCTACTCGGAGCAGCAGATCGAGCTGGGCTTCACGGGCCAGTACCACGACATCGGCCTCTTCTTCGACCGCGTCGCGAATCTCTCGCGCATCGTGAACCTCACCGACCTCACCTTCGAGGTGCAGAGTGACACGGGCGAGAACCCGACGCTGAAGGTCAAGGGGATCGCGGCGACGTTCTACTTCAACGACTCGTCGAAGAGCGCGCCGGCCCCCGGCGCGCCGCCGGCGAAAGGAACCTGAGATGAGGGAGCTCCGAATCGTGCGCCGCGCGTGCGCCTTGGCGCTCGTGCTCGCCTTCGCGGCGGCCTGCGGCGGCAAGGACAAGGCCGACGCGGCGGCCGCGAAGCCGGCCGTGCAGAAGGTGGCGAAGGTCGCGCCGGATGCGCCGCTCCAGGCCGCGTATCACTACGACCCGAGCGACAAGACCGATCCGTTCCGCTCGTACATCCGGCGCGAGGTGACACTGGAGAGTGACGCGACTTCGTCGCCGCTCGAGCGCTTCGACCTGTCGCAGCTGATCGTGATGGGAATCATCTGGGGAGTGGACGAGCCGCGCGCGCTCGTCAGGGACCCGACCGGCAAGGGGTACATCGTGCGCGCCGGAACGCCGATCGGGAAGAACAAGGGCCGGATCCTGCGAATCGAAGACAACAAGGTGGTCGTCAAGGAGACCTATCTCGACCACCTCGACCGCGCGACGACCAAAGAGGTGGAGCTCGAGCTCTACGCCAACGGAAGGAATGGAGCATGACTCGGAGGGTGTCACTCACGATGTGGACGCTGCGCGCCGTCGCTGCGCTCGCACTGGCCGCGATCCCGCCGCAGGCGCGGGCGCTCGGGGCCGATGTGAAGACGATCTCCGCCGTCGAGGTTCAGAACGACGCGGGTGTGACTCGGATCGTCTTGCGCGGCGCCAAGGATGCCATCTACACCGCGTTCATGCGCGAGGATCCGCCGCGGCTGATCATCGAGCTGCCGGACGTCGCGTTCGAGGGCGTCAATACACCGATCAGTGTCAAGAACGGCCTGGTCGAGGACGTCACGCTCGGCGCCTTCGGCGACGTGAAGGCCGGCCACAACATGGCGCGGGTCTCGATCGCGCTGAGCCGCGCCGCCGAGTACGAGGTCAAGCCGCAGGGTGACGAGATCGCGGTGGAGCTGCGCGCGAGCGCGCAGAGCGCCGACGCGGTGCCGACCCAGCCGGGTCCGCCCGACGTCTCACCGGACGACGAAGCGGCCTTTGCCGCCGCGGCGACGAACAAGGCGGCGAGCGACAAGGCCGCGGCAGACAAGACCGCCGCGGCGCCGGCGAAGCCCGTTGCACCGGCGAAGCCGGCCGCTGCGAGCAAGCCGGCCGCGAGCACTCACGCGTCGGCCAAGCTGAAGGCGCTCGTCGCGAGCCCGAAGGGCATGGAGATCGAGGCCGACGGCCCGATCGACAACGTCGACTCGTTCCTGCTCTCGAACCCCGACCGGGTCGTCGTCGATCTGTTCGGCGCGAAGAGCGGCATGACTCAGGCGAAGCAGTCGTTCGCCGAGGGGGTCGTGTCTCAGGCGCGCATCGGCGAGCACCCGGACAAGGTCCGCGTCGTCCTCGACCTGCGCGTGAAGACCGGGAAGCCGGTCGTCGTGCCGACCGACAAGGGCGTGCGCATCGAGCTCACGGCCGACGGCAAGGTGGCGACCGGCGCCGATGCGGCGAGCGCGGTGCCCGCGGCTCCCGACACAGGGGCTCCCGGCGGCGCGCCCGCCCAGGACGCGGCGCCCATGGCGGCCGGCTCGGCACCCGCGACGCCCGAGGCCACGGGTGACGCCACGGTGCAGAGCGTCCACTTCGAGTCACTGCCCGGCGTCGACCGCGTGGTCGTCACGCTCGGCCGCAAGGTGACCGCGACTCAGTTCGAGCCGGATCCGGGCACGCTCATGATCCTGCTGAAGGGCGCGAGCATCGATGCGGCCACCGAGCGCCGCGTCGACACCAAGGAGTTCGGCGGCCCGGTCGAGATGTTCTCCGTCTTCCAGACGCCGGACGTTGCGAGCCCCGAGGTGCGCGTCCTGCTGAAGCGCTCGACGCCCGAGAAGGCGAAGCTCACCTGGGAAGGTGGCCAGCTGCGCATCGAGATGGCGCGACCGGGCGGCGCACCCGCGCCGACCACGGGCGCGAGTGACTCGAGCGGCGCGCCGGGCGATGTCCCGGCCGCGGCCCCGCCGCACGTGCCGGTGCCGGCAGACGGCTCCACGAACGCGGCTCCCGCCGCCGGCGCGGCCGCGCCCGCGAGCGCCGACGACGCGGCGGCGACGGAAGCCGACCTCCCGGCGCCGAAGCCCGTCGCGACCGACATCGGCTCGAAGCACACGCCGCCGCCGATC
>DATFUE010000133.1:0-10507 GCA_035261165.1 Myxococcota bacterium | reverse complement strand
GGGGTCGAGACGCGCGTGTCGCTGCCGGAACGCAGCGGCGCCTACTGGCACGGGTATCTCTCGGGGATCGAGCCCGGCCAGCGCTACGGCTACCGCGTGCACGGCCCCTGGGATCCGGCGCGCGGACAGCGCTGCAATCCGGCCAAGCTCCTGATCGATCCGTACGCGCGCGCGCTCGACGGCGAGTTTCGCTGGGGGCAAGCGCTGTTTCCGCACACACTCGGCGGCGACCCGAACGGCGCACCCGACCTCGAGGACAGCGCCGCGGCCCTGCCTAAGTCCGTCGTCGTGAGCACGCTCTTCGATTGGGGAGACGATCGCGCGCCGCGCACGCCCTGGCACGAGACGGTGATGTACGAGCTGCATCCGCGGGGCTTCACCATGAGGCACCCCGACGTGCCGAAGGAGCTGCGCGGCACCTACGCGGGACTCGCGCACCCTGCCGTCGTCGCGCACCTCGTCGCGCTGGGAGTCACTTCGGTCGAGCTCCTGCCGGTGCACGCGTTCGCACACGACGCGCATCTTCTGGAGCGCGGGCTCGCGAACCATTGGGGGTACAACACCGTGTGTTTCTTCGCGCCGCACGCGGCCTACGCGGCCGCCGAACGTCCCCACCAGGTCGTGCAGGAGTTCAAGCACCTGGTCAAGACGCTGCACGCGGCTGGAATCGAAGTGATTCTCGACGTCGTCTACAACCACACCGCCGAGGGCAACCACGAGGGCCCGATGCTCTCGCTCAAGGGTTTCGACAACGCCGGTTACTACCGGCTCGTCGACGACGACCCGCGCTTCTACATGGACTACACCGGCACCGGCAACAGCCTGAACATGCGCAACCCGCACGTGCTGCAACTGATCATGGACTCACTCCGCTACTGGGTCCAGGAGATGCACGTCGACGGCTTCCGCTTCGACCTCGCGGCCACCCTGGCGCGGGAGCTCCACGACGTCGACCGGCTCGCGGTGTTCTTCGACCTGATCCAGCAGGACCCCGTGGTGAGTCGCGTGAAGCTGATCGCGGAGCCCTGGGACCTCGGCCAGGGCGGCTACCAGATCGGCAATTTCCCACCCCTCTGGTCGGAGTGGAACGGCAAGTACCGCGACGCGGTGCGCGACTTCTGGCGCGGCGAACGCGGGTCGCTCGGCGAGCTCGCGTGTCGCATCACGGGTAGCTCCGACCTATACGGCACCAGCGGGCGGCGGCCGCACGCGAGCATCAACTTCGTGACCGCGCACGACGGCTTCACGCTGCACGACCTCGTCTCCTACGACCACAAGCACAACGAGGCGAACGGCGAGGAGAGCCGCGACGGCGAGTCATACAACCGCTCCTGGAACTCCGGCGCCGAGGGCCCGACGGACGACCCCGAGGTGCTGGCGCTGCGCGGGCGCCGGAAACGGAGCTTCCTGATCACGCTCCTGCTCTCGCAGGGCGTTCCGATGCTCCTGGCGGGCGACGAGCTCGGGCGAACGCAGCACGGGAACAACAACGCGTACTGTCTCGACGACGAGCGCACCTGGGTCGACTGGAGCGCGGCCGATCCCGAGCTGCTCGCGTTCGCGCGCCGCGTCGTCGCGCTGCGCCGAGACCATCCGGTGTTCCGGCGTCGCGGCTGGTTCGGCGATCTGCCGACGCAGGACCCGGCGCCCGAGATCGCCTGGCTGCGCCCCGACGGCGACGTCATGAAAGACGAAGACTGGGACTCCGCCGCGACCGCTTCTCTCGCGGTGTTCCTGAACGGCGAGGCGCTCCCGCACCCGGACGCCCGCGGCGAGCGCGTGCGCGACGCGAGCTTCTACTGGCTGCTCAATGCGGATCCGGAGCCGGTGGCGTTCACGCTGCCCGGGGAGCCCTACGGGCGCTCCTGGGAGGTCGAGCTCGACAGCGCCCGCCCGGAGCGGGCGGGGTCGCGAGTGCTCGCGGCGCGCTCGACGCTCGAGGTCGCGGCGCGCTCCAGCGTTCTGCTGCGGCGCGAGCGCTAGGTCGAACATGTCGGAGCCGCTCGCCAGCTATCGCCTCCAGCTCGGACCCGAGCTCGACTTCGTCGGGGCCGCGCAGCTCGCCGACTACCTCGCGGAGCTCGGGGTGAGTCACCTGTACGTGTCGCCGGCTCTCCAGGCCGCGCCCGGGAGCTCCCACGGCTACGACGTCGTCGATCCGACCCGGCTCAACGTCGAGCTCGGCGGCGAGTCGGGTTTCCGCATGCTGCTCCAGACACTGCGCAAGCACGAGCTGCAAATCCTGCTCGACGTGGTTCCGAACCACATGGCGACGCGCGTGCCCGAGAACCGCTGGTGGTGGGACGTGCTCGAGAACGGGCCGGCCAGCCGGATGTCGCGCTTCTTCGACGTGGACTGGCGCGCCGCCGAGCGGAAGCTCGCGCACCGCATTCTGCTGCCGATCCTCGCGCGCCAATACGGACAGGAGCTCGCCTCCGGCGAGATCGTGCTCGAGCGCGCGGACGGCGCGTTCGCGCTGCGCGTCGGCGGCCAGACCCTGCCGATCGCGCCGCGCTCCGTCGACGCGCTGCTGCGCCACGCCGCGCAGCGCGCCGACTCCCCGCTGCTCGAGTTTCTCGCGCACGCGCACGGCAGCCTGCCGCTCTCGACCGAGGCCGATCCGGAGTCCATCGAGCGCCGCCACCGACACAGGGAGGTGTTGCGCGACCTCCTCGCGCGCGCCTGCGAGGAGGACGCGTGCGTCGACCGCGCCCTCGACGCCTCGGTCGCGCGCTGGAACGCCGACCCCGACCGCCTGCACGCGCTGCTCGAACGCCAGAACTATCGCCTCGCGCATTGGCGCAGCGCGGCGCGTGAGCTCCAATACCGCCGCTTCGTCGACGTCTCCGACCTCGTCGCGCTGCGCGTCGAGGATCCGCGCGTGTTCGCCGAGACCCACGCGCTCGTGCTCGAGCGGATCGCCAAGGGCGAGATCGACGGCCTGCGCATCGACCACGTCGATGGGCTGCGCGACCCGCGCGGCTACCTCGAGTGGCTCGCAGCGGCGGCCCCCGACGCCTGGGTCGTCGTGGAGAAGATCCTCACGGGCGGAGAGTCGCTGCCCGAGGATTGGCCCGTCGCGGGCACGACCGGCTACGACTTTCTGTGGCACTCGACCGGGGTGTTCGTCGATCCGGCCGGCGAGGCACCGCTCACGGCGCTGTACGCGGAGCTGACGGGCGACACGCGGCGCTGGAGCGAGGCCGTGTGCGACGGCAAGCGCCGCATCCTGCGCGACCTGCTCGCCAGCGACCTCGGCCGGATCGTGGAGCTCGGCGCGCAGCTCTCCGAGAGACACCGCTCGTTCCGCGACTTCACGCGCGGCGATCTGGAGCGGGCGCTCGGTGAGATCGCGGTCGCCTGGCCGGTGTACCGCAGCTACGCGCGCAGCGGAGACGCGGCGCTCGACCCCGCCGCCGAGCGCTGTCTCGCGAGCGCCCTCGGCGAGGCCCGCGCCCGCGCGGGCGAGCTCGACGCGGAGCTGTTCCAGTTTCTCGAGGCGATCCTGCGCAAGCGCCTGCGCGGCCCGCTCGAGACCGAGCTCGCGCTGCGCCTGCAACAGCTCACCGCGGCGGTGACGGCCAAGGGCGTCGAGGACACCGCTGGCTACTCGCAGCCGCGCTTCGCCGCGCTCTGTGAGGTCGGCTGCGACCCCGGCGCATTCAGTGTCTCGCCGCGGGAGCTGCACGCCGCGAACGCTCGCACCCAGCGGCGCTGGCCCCGCACCCTGCTCGCGACCTCGACCCACGACGCGAAGCGCAGCGAGGACGTGCGCGCCCGGCTCGTGCTCCTGTCGGAGATTCCCGAGCGTTGGTCCGCCGCCGTGCGCCGTTGGTTCGCGCGCGCTTCGCGGCACAGAAGCGCGGCCGGCCCCGATCCGAAGCTCGAGTATCTGCTCTATCAGACGCTCGTGGGCGCATGGCCGATCTCGCGCGAGCGCGCGGTCGAATACGCGACGAAGGCGGCGCGCGAAGCGAAGGAGCACACCTCCTGGCACGCCCCGGCGCGCGACTACGAAGAGGCGCTCGGCGCGTTCGTCGAGCGCGTGTTCGGCGACGACGAGCTCATGGCCGACATCGCCGCGTTCGCGGACGAGCTGGCGCCGCCGGGGCGGCTGAACTCGCTCGCGATGCTGCTGCTGAAGCTCGCGAGCCCGGGGGTGCCCGACCTGTATCAGGGGAGCGAGCTCTGGAACAGGTCACTCGTGGATCCCGACAACCGCCGCCCCGTCGACTTCGAGCTGCGCCGCCGGCTGCTCGCCGCTGCGCGCGCCGCGACCCCGGAGCAAGCGCTCGCCGGAGCCGACGCCGGGCTCGCGAAGCTCTTCGTGATTCAGCGCGCTCTGCGCGAGCGGCGCCTTCACCCGGAGCGCTTCGCCGCGCACAGTCAATACGCCCCGCTCGCCGCGGCCGGCGAGAAGGCGGAGTGCGTCTTCGCCTTCGCGCGCAGCGGGCTGGTCTGCGTGGTGCAGAGACTCACGCTCTCGCGTGGCGCCGGCTGGGGCGACACCGCGCTCGACCTGCCGCCCGGCCGACACCGGAGCGTGTTCACCGACGAGCTATTCGAGGGCGGGCCGCATCCGCTCTCCCGCTTGCTCGGCCGCTTCCCCGTCGCACTGCTCAGCTCTGAAGGAGAGACCCCATGAAACGCTTCGAGGTCTGGGCGCCGCGCGCGCGCCGCGTGCAGCTGGTCACCCGCGAAGGGCGCACGCCCCTGCGCCGCGCCAGCGGCGGTTGGTTCCGCAGCGATCTTCCGCTCGAGGGCGAGCTCGACTACGCCTTCTCGCTCGACGGCGGCGAGCCGCTGCCCGATCCGCGCTCGCGCTGGCAACCGGAGGGGGTCTTCGGCTTCTCGCGGACCTGCGAAAGCCGACCCCAGGAGAGCTCCGGGTTTGAAGCGGTGTCGCTCCGGCGCGCGGTCTTCTACGAGCTCCACGTCGGTACCTTCACGGCTGCCGGCACGTTCCGCGCGACGATCGAGCGGCTCGACCACCTGCTCGCGCTCGGAGTGACTCACGTCGAGCTCATGCCGGTCGCCGCATTCTCCGGCGAGCACGGCTGGGGCTACGACGGCGTCGCGCCGTTCGCGCCCCACTCCGCCTACGGCTCACCAGACGATCTGCGTGAGCTCGTGAGGGCGTGTCACACGCGCGGTCTGGCCGTGGTCTTCGACGTCGTTCACAATCACGTCGGACCTGAGGGCAACTTCCTGCCGCGCTTCGGGCCCTACTTCTCCGAGCGCCAGCACACGCGCTGGGGTCCTGCGCCGAACCTCGACGGCCCGGAATCGGACGAGGTGCGCCGCTACTTCATCGACAGCGCGCTCGTGTGGCTGCGCGAGTACGAGGGCGACGGCCTGCGCCTCGACGCCGTGCACGGGCTCGTCGACCAATCCCCCCTGCACTTTCTCGAGGAGCTGCGCGGCGCCGTGGACAGTCTCTCGCTCGCGCTCGGCCGGCCGCTCTTCCTGATCGCCGAGAGCGACGCAAACGACCCCCGCCTCGTGCGTCCGGCGCGCGACGGCGGGATCGGCATGGACGCGGCCTGGAACGACGACTTCCACCACGCGCTGCACACCTATCTCACCGGCGAGCGCGACGGCTACTACGCCGACTTCGCGGGCTGCGCGGACGTCGTCGAGTCACTCGCGCGGGGCTTCGTGTACGCCGGGCGCTATTCGCCGCATCGCCGCCGGCGCCACGGGCGTGCGGACCGCCGACTGTCGGGCGAGCGGCTCGTGGGCTTCGCGCAGAATCACGACCAGGTCGGGAATCGGGCGCGCGGCGACCGGCTAGCCGGGACGCTCTCGCCCGAACGACTCATGGTCGCGGCGGGGCTCGTGCTCACCTCGCCGTTCATCCCGCTGCTCTTCCAGGGTGAGGAGTGGGGCGCACGCACGCCATTTCCGTTCTTCTGCGACTACACCGACGGCGCTTTGCGTGAAGCGGTGCGCAGCGGGCGGCGCGAGGCGCTCGCGGCGTCGGGGAAGGAGTGCACCGATCTGCTCGACCCCTGCGCGCAAGCCACGTTCGTCGCCGCGAAGCTCGACTGGACCGAGCTCGAGCGCCCGCAACACCAACGGGTGTTCGCCTGGTATCAGGCGTTGCTCTCGCTGCGCCGCCGCCTTCACGCGCTCGGGTCGGGGCCGCTGCTCGGCGCCGACGTACGCTGCAGCGAGAAGGAGGGCTGGATCAGCTTCCGCCGCGGGTCGCTGCAGTTCGCCGCGCACATAGGGAGCGAGGTCGCCTCGATTCCGGTCGACCGCCTCGCTCCGCCAGGAGTCCTGCTGGCTTCGGGCGCGGGTCACCGGCTCGTCGAGAATCGGCTCGAGCTCGCGGCGGACAGCTTCGCGGTGCTCGCGCCTCTGTAGATCCGAGTCACTCTGCAAGGAGGATGGAGCATGATGAGACGAACCGTGCTCGCGTTGCTCGCCTGCACCGGAATGGCGCTGGGCTGCCAACGCGAGAAGCCGGACTCCGCGGTGAATGCCGCGGTGTTGGCGCGCCTGGAGCGCGAGCCCGCGCTGGCCGAGGGTCAGCTCGAGGTGCGCACCGAGGGCGGCCACGTGATCCTGAGCGGCCAGGTCGCCACGCCCGAGCAACGCCGCCTCGCGGAGCACGTGGCCGATGAGGTCAGCGGCGTCCGGGGTATCACGAACGACATTCAGATCGACGTCAGCGCGCCGCCGCCGACGCCGGCACCGCGGGCCTCATCGCCATCGGATACGCCTGCGCCGTCGCCGCCCGAGCCCGAGGAGGAACCCGAGTGAGCGGCGCCGAGTCAGTCGCGCACTCAGTGCGCGACTGACTCGAGCCCTTGCGCCAGGATCGGCATCCTGGCGCGGGGCGCGCCCGCCGCGAGGAGACCGCGGCGCACCCCGCGCGGGCCGAGCACGTTGGCGATCCGGTCGGGGGTTCCCAGATCGCTCCAACCGCAGGACGGCACGCGCACCACGGCGAGGCGATCCGTCACCCGCTCGAGCACGTCCCGCGAGAAGTCGAGCGACGGCAGGTCTCGATACACCGCCTCGAGCGGCCGGACCGCGAACGCCCGCACCAGCGCCGGCTGCGCGCGGCTGAACGCCGCAAACAGCCCGAGCCCTTGGCTTGCGAACAGGAAGCTCGACCAGAGCGCGCCGCGCGCCTGGAGGCGTCGCGCAGTCTCACGGGACGGCTTCTCGACGAAGAGCTCGATCGGCGACGCGCCGGCCTGCGACACGCCGCCGGGCTGCGGAAGGATCCAGCCGTACTGCGGGTCCGGCGCATCGGGCGAGATGCCGAGCAGGACGATCTTCCGCGGATCGGCACGAACGGCGGCGAGCGCCGTCGCGAATGCGCCGCGCAAGGTCCGCTCGTCCGCGACGTGGTGATCCGAGGGGAGCACGACCACCTCGGCCTCGAGGTCGCGCTCGAGGATCGAGAGCAGCGGCAAGAGCAACCCGGCCGCGGTGCCGCGCGCCTGCGGTTGCACGATCACGTTCTCGCTCGGCAGGTCGCGCAGCTCGTCGCGCCAGAAGCGTTCGTGGCGCGCGGACACGACGACGAGCGTGCGCTCGCGCGCACACACGCCCTCGGCGCGCGCCAGCGTCTCGGCAAGCAGGCTCGGTCCGCCGGCGAGTGAGCAATACTGCTTCGGCACGCTGATGCCCGCGCGCGTCATCGTGAGCTCGCGCACTCTTCGGCCTTCGCCCCCCGCGAGAATGATCGACCAGATATCGCTGCTGTGCATCGCGGCACCTCCGCTTTCTCGGGTCTGCAGACGACGTGCCGCGGCCGAAAGTCACTCGAGTGCACTTCGCGACCGCGGACCGCTCGCTAGAGACGCAAGTGTGCGTGCGATCACGCCGCGATCGCGCATTCTGATCTACAAACTTCGCGAGCGTTTGCGGGCACGTCCCTTGGTCACTTCGCACGCGTGCGCAGGCACTGAGGCACTCGCGACCACGGCCACTCGCCGTCCGTCGGCCGCGCGCATCGCGCGCTTGCTCGGCACGACCGCCGGAATGTCGTTCCCAAGACACCGCTCGTCAGCGAAGCGCGCGGCCCGAGATGCACGGCGACTCGACGCGCAAACGGGGCGCTTCACGGGCTATCCCAGGGCGAGTTCTACAAAGCGTCGGCGCCACACGGGCCCGCGCCTTGCACAACGACCCGAGCATGTGGGCGACGCTCGCTGCGCAGACGAACTCGCGTCCGCTGATATTCGCGCAGCAGGCGCTGGCACGCCTCGATCTCTCGCAGGGGCTCGCGCTGCTCGCCGCGTTCGCCGCCGCCACGCTGGCGGCGTGGCTCGTCACCTCGCTCGCGCTGCGCGCGCTCGGGGCGATGGCGAAGCGGACGTCGTCGAGCTTCGACGATCGCCTCGTCGCGGCGGCTTTCGGCCCGGGGCGGCTGGCTCTGAGTGTGCTCACCTTCTCGTTGCTGCGTCGCGGCGTCGAGCTGTCGAAGGCTGCGGAGAAAGTCTTCGGGCAGGTCGAGAGCTCGTTTTTCGTCGCCGCGGGATTCTGGCTGGTGCTGCGCTTCCTGGACGTCCTCTCCGACGACTACCGCCGCCGCTTCCAGCACCGCGGTCAGGGCCAAGCCGGCGCGATGCTCGCGACCGCGCAGCGCTTCGCCAAGATCCTGGCGGTCGGCGTGGCGGCGATCATGGTGCTCGACAACGCGGGCGTGCACGTCACCGCCCTGCTCGCGGGTGTGGGCCTGGGCGGGATCGCGATCGCGCTCGCCGCGCAGAAGTCGATCGAGAACTTGTTCGGCGGACTCACTCTGTATCTCGATCGGCCTGTGCGCGTGGGCAGCTTCTGCCGCTTCGGCGAACGCATCGGCGAGGTGGAGGAGATCGGCCTGCGCTCGACGCGCGTGCGCACGCCGGAACGCACGCTCGTCACCGTGCCCAATGCGGAGTTCGCGAACCTGCAGCTCGAGAACTTTGGCTTGCGCGACAAGATCTGGTTTCACCCCACCCTGGCGCTCCGCTCCAATACGCCGCCCGATCGCCTGCGCGAGATTCTCGGCGCACTCCGCGAGCTGCTCGCGAAACACCCGTGCGTCGAGGCAGAGACGGCGCGCGTGCGCATCGGCGGCTTCGGGCCGTACTCGATCAACCTCGACTTCAACGCCTATGTGAAAACGCCGGATCTGGACGCCTATTTCGCGATCGCGGAAGACCTGCACCTCTCGGTGCTGGACGTGCTCGCGGAGCATGGCTCCGGCATCGCGTTCACCGCACCGCCGGAGTTCAAGTGAGTACCTCTGGCATGCAGCTTGCTGCATCGAGCCGTGTCATGTTGCCCGGAGCCACGACACACAAGGACTCGAGCGGCGATCCGGACGCGCTCGCCGAGGTGCTCGCGCGAGCGGTGTGCGCGTTCGACTCCGCGGCCATCCCGTATCTGCTGATCGGCGGCTTGGCGTCCGCGGTGCTGGGCCGCCCGCGCTGCTCGAGCGACATCGACCTGTTCGTAGCGCCCGACGTCGCGCCGCACGCGCTCGACGCGCTCGCGCGCGCGGGCTTCACCACCGAGCTCACGAACCCCGCCTGGCTGTACAAGGCGTTCCGGCGCGGGATCCTGGTGGACCTCCTGTTCAAGACCGTCGGCGACATCTATCTCGATCGCGAGATGCTGCGCCGCGCGAGTCACTACTCGCTCCTCGGCACGCGTGTGCGCGTGATCCCTCCCGAAGACCTGCTGGTGATCAAGGCGATCGTGCACGACGAGGAGACGCCGCGGCACTGGCACGACGCGCTGGCGCTCGTGCGCCGGGCGGACATCGACTGGGATTATCTGGTCGAGCGCGCGCGCCGCGGTCCGCGCCGCGTGCTGGCGCTCCTGCTCTACGCGCTCTCGAGCGACTTGTGGGTTCCGGCTCGGCCGCTGCGCCAGCTCGCCGAGCGAGTACTGTTCGAGTGACCGCGCGCGTGGGGGACGGAGGGATCCGCGTCGCGGCCGCGGCCGACCTGCACGTCGAGCGCGGCAATGTGTCGGCCTGGCGGGACGCGCTCGAGCCGCTGTCGGACCACTCCGACGTCCTGCTGCTCGCCGGCGACCTGACCCAAAACGGTGTCGCCGACGAGGCAAACGCCCTGGCCGATGTGCTCTCGGTCGTGTCGGTGCCGATCTTCGCGGTCCTCGGCAATCACGACCTGCACATGAACGCATCGCTCGAGCTGCGGCGCATTCTCGAGCGCCAAGGTGTCTGCGTGCTCGAGGGCGAGCACGCGCAGCTGCGCGTCGCCGGCCGCAGCCTGGGCATCGCCGGCAGCACCGGCTTCGGCGGCGGCTTCCCGGGCGCGGAGGCGAGCGAATTCGGCGAGCCGGAGATGAAGCGCTTCGTTTGCCGCGCGCGCCGCATGTCGGAGCGCCTGCAGGGCGCGCTCGAGGCGCTCGACTCGGACGTGCGCATCGCCCTGCTCCACTACGCGCCGGTGCCCGACACGCTGGTCGGCGAGCGGCTGGAGATCTACCCATTTCTCGGCAGTCACTACCTCGGGCGCGCGGTGGACGCCGC
>DATFUE010000132.1:0-5010 GCA_035261165.1 Myxococcota bacterium | reverse complement strand
GGGGCGTGCGCCGAGGTGGAGAGCTTCATCGACGCGCTCAACAACTGGTACATCCGCCGCAGCCGCGACCGCTTCTGGGCCGAGGACGGAAGCGCCGACAAGCGCGACGCCTACGACACGCTCTACACCGTGCTCGTGCTGGCGCTGCGCGCGGTGAGTCCGCTCCTGCCGCTGCTCGCGGAAGAGGTGTATCGCGGACTCACGCGCGAGGAGAGCGTGCACCTGTGTGACTGGCCCGACTCGGCGGCGCTGCCGGCCGAGCCCGAGCTGGTGCGCGCAATGGACCGCGCGCGCGAAGTCTGCACGGCGGCGCTCGCGCTGCGCCGCGCGCACGACGTGCGCGTGCGCCAGCCGCTGCGCGAGCTGATCGTCGCGGGCGCCGACGTCGACGATCTGCGCCCGTTCACCGCGCTGATCGCCGACGAGGTGAACGTGAAGTCGGTCGCGCTCTCGGCCGAGATCGAGCGCTACGCGAGCTTCAAGCTCGCGGTGAACGCGCGCAGCGTGGGGAAGCGCCTGGGCAAGAAGACGCAGGAAGTGATCGCGGCCGCCAAGGCCGGGCGCTGGAAGCAGGTCGCTCCGGGCACGGTGGAGGTCGCGGGCGAGTCACTTTCGGGCCAGGACTTCTCGCTCCTGCTCGAGCCGCGGCCCGGGGTCGTGTGTCAGGCGCTCGGCTCGAACGACGCGATCGCGATCCTGGACGTCGCGATCGACGAGAGCCTCGCGAGCGAGGGGGTCGCGCGCGATCTGGTGCGCGCGGTGCAGCAGGCGCGGCGCCAGGCCGGCCTGCACGTCTCGGATCGCATCCACGTCGCGCTCGAGCTGCCCGGGGACTGGCGCGCGGCGGCCGAGCGCTTTCGCGCATACATCGCCGAGCAGACGCTCGCCACCGAGCTCGGGTTCGAGGCGCCGCCGCCGAGCGCCGGCTTCTCGACCCACGCCGCCGAGGTGACTGGTGAGTCCGTGCGCGTGTCGATCCGGCGCGCCGGCTAGCCGGTGCTCGCCGGCCGGTTGCGCCTGAAGTAGCGCGAGATCAATCCGACCGCGGCGAGCACGCCGATCGCGACGAACTTCTTGGCCGCGAGCAGAGCCACGAGCAGAACCTTGAAGAAGCCCGCCTTCGCCAGGATTCCACCGGCCACGAGGCCACCGATTCCGTAGGCGGCGACCCGGTCGACGCCCGAGTCGAACTCGTCGTAGCGGTGACCCGGCTCGAACTCGACCAGGGCGAGCGCGTCGCGCATGCGCGCCTGCACCAGCTCCGCGCGAGTCATCGGCGCGACCGCCTGCATCACGAGCATGCCGCGGCGCCCGAGCACGCGCACGTCGTAGTTCAGCGTGTGCTCCTCGTCCGTGCCGAAGCGCAGCTCGCGCGCCCAGTGCAGCTTGTGCGCCGCCCGGTCGTAGTAGGGCCGGGCAGCCCAGCCGAGCAGCTCGACCGGCGGGTAGCCGTCGCGCACGCGTTTCTCGTTCTGCTCGCGCACGGCCGCCTGCATGTCGTGGAGCAGCGCCTCGTAGTCTTGCTCCTCGGCGTCGGCGTCCGAGACGTGCCCCTCGGCCGCGTACGAGATGACGACGCCCCAGCCGTCCGCGTCGAGCGGACCCACGTCCGAGGGAAACAGCATGCCGAGCGTTCCCTCGTGGCCGGGCGGATTGTGCCAGGCGTCGACGAGGACTCTCTCGGCGTCTTCCGGCCCGAGATAGCGCCACTGTGGAGTGACTGCCAGGCGCGCTACGCCGTCGCCGAGCGATACCTCGCCCGTCTTCCAGCGGAGCGTCGCTTCGAACGCGGCTTCCGGCTTCGGGGCAGCGCCGACGGACGGAGGCTCGGCGAACGCATTCGCGGCGGCGCAGAGCGCCACGGCGCTTCCCAGAGACACACGATACACGAGCGACCCCTCGCAGCGTCCCTTCCCTCTCGGAACCCCGCGGGCTCCCCTGCGGAGGAAGAGCCCTGAAGGCCGGCTCGATGGTTACACACGGTTGTGTCCCCCGACAAGGGAAATCTTTCGGGAGATACTAGGGCCGGGCGGCGTCGGCCGGGGGCTTGGCCTCGCCGCTCGCCTTGGCCTCGTGCGCGTCGAGCAGCTGCACGATCGCGGTGTTGCTGCGCTCGAGCGCGAGGCTGCGCGCGGTGACTCCGCCGCGCCCGCGGGTGTCCGCCTTCGCGCCCTTGGCGAGGAGATAGCCGACGACGTCGACGTGGCCGTTCACCGTAGCGAGCATCAGCGGCGTGAAGCCGCGCTCCTCGCGGTTCTCGCGGTCGGCCCCCTTCTCGACCAGGACCGCCACCGAGGCCAGGTTCCCGCCCGCGGCCGCGAAGCCGAGCGCGCACATCCCGTCGCGATCGCGCGAGTTCGCATCCACGCCGATCTGTAGCAGCGCAGCGACGATCTCGGCCCGGTCCGCGCTCGCGGCCGCCATGAGTGGCGTCGCGCCGAGATCGTTCGCGAGCGCCGGCTGCGCGCCGTGGCGCACCAGCTCGATTGCGACTTCCTCGCGCCCGCCGATCGCCGCTTGAATCATCGGGGTCCAGCCGCGAAAGTCGCGCGCGTCGGGTGAGACACCCTTCCCGAGCAAGCGCTTGACCTCGTCGAGCTTTCCGTCGCGCGCCGCCGCGACGAGCAGCCCCTCGTCGCGCAGCTTCGCGCGCGCGGGGTCACCCGTGCCCGCGCCGTCCTCCGCCAGCAGCTTCGTCCACTCCGCAGCGGCGGCCTGATCGATCAGACCGAGCACCTGGCGCTTGTCGCGCTCGTAGGCCTCGGTGATCGCGGTCCGGCCCTTCGCGTCGCGCGCCAGCGGATTCGCGCCGAGCCGCAGCAACGTGCGCACCGCCTCGACGTAGCCGCCGCGAGCGGCGAGGTGGAGCGCGGTCTGACCCGCGCCGCCGGCCGCGTTCACGTCGCCGCCGTGGCGAGCGAGCGCGGTCAGTGTCTCGGGCGAGCCACTCGTCGCGGCGCGCATCATCGCGGTCTGTCCGTCGTGGTCGGCGGCCTTGGGGTCGGCGCCCGCCTCCAGGAGAGTCACGACGAGATCGTGGTCGCCGCGGCGCGCGGCGTGCAGCAGGGCGGTGTCGCCGTTGGCGGCCGCCGCGTTCGGATCGGCGCCCTTGGCGAGCAGCTTCTTCGCGATCGCAGTCTGACCGCCGCTCGCGGCCTGGATCAGTGCGGTGCGCGCCGCCGGGTCGCGCAGGTTGGGGTCGGCGCCGCGCTCGAGCAGGAGATCCACCATCTCGGCGGAGCCCTTGCCCACCGCGTACATGAGCGGGGTCTGACCGTTGCGGCTCGCCGCGTCGACGCTCGCGCCCCGCTCGGCGAGGCGCGCGACGGCGGGAAGCTGACTCGAGGCGACCGCGATGCGCAGTGCGGTCGCGCCGCCGTCGTCGCGGAGCTCCGGCTGCGCGCCGGCGTCGAGCAGCAAGTCGAGCGCCGAAACTCGCCCCGCGGCGGCCGAGAGCATGAGCGCGGTGCGGCCGTCCGCATCGCGCGCGTCCGCCTTGGCCCCGCCCTTCAGCTCGGCGATCACCGTCGCTTCGTTGCCGCGCGCCGCGGCCTCCATCAGGGCGGTGCGCTCGCCGCGCGGGCCGGCGCCGCCGCGGTCGAGCGGCGCGCGTTCCGCCTCGTCGAGCATGGCGGCGATGCGCCGAAAGCCCGCTATCTGGGCGAGCTCGCGCGCGGTCCTCCCGTCACTCTCCTTCCTCGTCGGGTCGGCGCCCGCGGCCAGCAGTACCTTCACGACCTCGAGGTTCCCCGAGATCGCTCCACCCATGAGCGGCGTCATCTTCGTCTGCTCGCGCAGCGGATCGATCGCCGCGTGGCGCGCGATGAACAGCTTCAAGAGCTTCACGTAGCCGCGCCACGCCGCGTGGGTCAGAGCGGTCGAGCCCTCGACGTCGGCCACGTCGATGTCCGCGCCTGCATCGAGTAACTCCTGCGTGGTCTCGTAGTGATTGTTCGTCGTCGCGAGAATCAGCGCGGTGCAGCCGTCGTCGTCACGCGCGTTGATCTCCGCGCCGTCCTCCAGGAGCGCCTTCACGTAGCGGCGCATGCCGAGACCCGCGGCGCGCATGAGCGGCGTGCGGCCGCGGTTGGCGCGGACCACCAGCTCCTGCGCGCTGAACAGCGGACCCGAGCCGCCGCCGGCGAACACGCGCGCGACGTTCTGGTGCTCCTCCTCGAGCGCGAGCACGATCGGAGTCACGCCCTGCGCGCTCTCGCGCTTCGCGTCGCCGCCGGAATCGATCAGGCGCACGGCGATCTCCGGATCGCCTTTGCGGGCGGCCGCGTGGAGCGCGGTCTCGGCGCCCGGCCCGGCGCGATTCGCGTCCGCGCCCGCCTTCAGCAGCGCTTCGACGAGCTCGCGGTCGCCGCCGCGCACCGCTTGAATCAGCGCGGTCGCGCCGTCGGGGCCCGCCGAGTTCACGTCCGCCTTCGCGTCGATGAGTGCGCGCACGACCTCCGAGCGCCCGCGCTTCGCGGCGATGTCGAGCGCGTTGGCGCCGTCGCGGCGGCGCAGCTCTGGATTCGCGCCCTTCTCGAGCAAGACCTTCGCGACGTCCTTCTGGCCCTCCAGCGCCGCCGCGATCAGCGCCGTCGTGCCGTTGCGATCCGCCAGGTTCGGGTTCGCGCCGTGCTCGAGCAGCATGGCCACGACGCCTTCGTTGCCGCGCGCCGCGGCGCGCATGAGCGCCGTCTGTCCGCTTTGATCCGTCTCGTCGATGGGCGCGCCGGCGTCGAGCAGCGCTTCGCTGAGGCGCGGGTCTTCCTGTGCCGCGACGAGCTGAAGCGGTGTATCTCCGCGCGGACTCTTCGTGCGCGCGCTCGCGCCGTGCTGCAGGAGAAGCAGGAGCGCGTCGCGTTTGCCGGCGGCGGCGGCGTGCATGAGAGCAGTCCAGCCGTCGCGGTCGGGGGCGTCGACGGCGACGCCGCGCGCGAGGGTGCGACCGAGCTCGCCGAGGTCCCCCGTGCGCGCCGCGCGGTCGAGCAGCCCGACGTCCGCATTCGGGTCCGC
>DATFUE010000131.1:0-6845 GCA_035261165.1 Myxococcota bacterium | reverse complement strand
TTGGGCCAGGTCATGCCGATCCAGCCGCGCGCCGCGATCCGGCGCGAGAAATCGGGAGCGAAGCCCGCGATCCAGCCGTCCTCGAGAAACGGCCGCTCCGCCACCGCGGGGTCCGACTCCGCGAACGCGCGCACCTCGGCGCGCAATCGCGCTTGTTCGGGTGAGTCGCGGTAGTCCACGCCTAGCCGGCCAGACACTTTCGCACGCGCGCGATCGCTTCCTCGACCTGGTCGCGCTTTCCGAAGGCGGAGAGGCGCAGATAGCCCTCGCCGCAGGCGCCGAAGCCGGCGCCGGGCGTGCACACTACGTGCGCCTCGAGCAGCAGCCGGTCGAACATCTCCCAGGAGCCGACGCCGTTCGGTGTCGCGATCCAGACGTACGGCGCGTTCTCGCCCCCGAACACGCGCAGCCCCGCCGCGGCGATGCCGGCGCGGATCAGGCGCGCATTCTCCATGTAGTAGTCGATGCTCGCCGCCACCTCGCTCCGGCCCGCGTCGCCGTAGCATGCGGCCGCGCCGACCTGGATCGGGTAGCTCGCGCCGTTGAACTTCGTGCTCTGGCGCCGCGACCACAGCCGGTGCAGGCCGACGGCGTTGCCCTTCGCGTCCTTTCCGACGACTTCCTTGGGAACCACCACGTAGCCGCAGCGCAGGCCGGTGAAGCCGGCGAGCTTCGAGTAACTGCGGAATTCGAGCGCCACCTCGCGCGCGCCCGGAATCTCGTAGATCGAGTGCGGCAGCGCCGGGTCCCGGATGTAGCGCTCGTAGGCGGCGTCGTAGAGCAACACCGCGTCGTGTTGCTTCGCCCAGCGCACCCAGCGCTCGAGGTCCGCGCGCGTCGCCGCGGCGCCCGTCGGATTGTTCGGGAAGCACAGATACACCACGTCGACGGGCTCGTCGGGCGGCGCGGGCCGGAAGCCGTTCTTCTCGGTGCAGGGCAGATAGGTGATCCCGGCGTATTTCCCGTCCTCGCTCGCAGCGCCGCTGCGCCCGGCCATCACGTTCGTGTCGACGTACACGGGATACACCGGATCGGGCACCGCCACGCGCGCGGCGGTCGAGAAGATCTCCTGGATGTTCCCGCTGTCGCACTTGCTGCCGTCGGAGACGAAGACCTCGTCGGGCGCCACCGCCGCGCCCCGCGCCTTGAAGTCGTGCTCGACGATCGTGTCGCGCAGGAAGTCGTAGCCCTGGTCGGGGCCGTAGCCCTTGAAGGTCTCCTCCGCGCCGAGCTCGTCGATCGCGCGGTGCATCGCGGCGCGGATCGAGGCGCCAATCGGCAGCACGACGTCGCCGATGCCCAGGCGAATCAGCTTCGCGCCCGGATTCTGGTCCTGGAACGCGCGCACGCGCCGGCCGATCTCCGGAAAGAGATACCCGCCGGCGAGCTTCAGATAGTGATCGTTGATCCGCGCCATGGCGACTTCCTCACTCGGGAGGGAGCGTAGCCAGAATCAGCTCCGCGACACCAGCCGCCGCGCCGAGCGGGGCGGTGAGCTGCACGCGCAGGCCGGGGTGCGCCGCGGCCGCCGCCTCGACCGCGGCCGGCACGTCGCGCGCCGCGTGTCGGCCGGGCGCGAGGAAGAACGGGTGCACGACGAGCTCGGAGACGCCGTCCGCTGCGCAAGCTGCGACCGCGGTCGCGATCGACGGGGCGACCAGCTCGAGGTGTGCCACGTACACGGCCAGACCGGGCCGACGGCGGCGCAGGTCGTCCGCGATGCGCGCGAGCTGCGCCGCGGCCTCGGGCTCGCGACTGCCGTGGTCGACGATCAAGAGCGCGCGCTTCACCAGTAGTCCGCGCTGAGCGTGAGGTCGCGCTGCACGCGCAGCGCGCAGGCGAGCCGCAGCTCGCCGGGCACGCGGTTGCGCTCTTTCGCGCGGCGCTCGACCGGCGCCTCGCGCGCCACGCGTCCCGCGAGAATGCGCACGCCGCACTTCGCGCACACCAGGTCGTCGCCGCAGGCACGCGCGATCGGCAGGCCCGCGTCGCGCACCGCGTCGATCAGGCGCACACCCTTCGCGACCTCGCGAGTGATGCCCGAGGGCAGAAACAAGAGCTTCGGCACGTGCGGCAGGATAGACGACCGGCGCGTTGGCCCAAAACGCTCTGCTAGACTCACCCTGATGTCGACCGCCGGGATCGTGATCATCGGAAACGAGATCCTGACGGGGAAGATCCAGGACGAAAACACACCGTATCTCCTGCGCGAGCTGCGCCTGCAGGGCGTCGACGTCCCGCGCGTGCACGTGCTGCCGGACGTCGTCCTCGAGATCGCGCGCGACGTGCGCGAGTTCAGCGCGCGCTTCGACTACGTGCTGACCTCGGGCGGCGTAGGCCCGACACACGACGATGTCACCATGGAAGGCGTGGCCGCGGCATTCGAGCTGCCGCTGGTGGCGCACGAAGAGATGGTGGGCATGCTGCGCGGAGCGCTGCGCGGCAAGGAGCCGAACGCGAGTCACATGAAGATGTGCATGCTGCCCGCGGGCGCGAAGCTGATCACGACGAAGGACCTGTGGTTTCCGCTCGTCTGCGTGCGCAACGTGTTCGTGTTTCCGGGCATCCCGCGCCTGTTGCAGGCGAAGTTCGACGCAGCGCGCGACACGTTCAAGGGCAGCCCGATCTTCCTGCGCCGCGTCTACGTGAGTCTGATCGAGAGCGACATCGCCGAGGACCTGAACGCGCTGCTCGTCGAATTCGCCGAGCTCAGCCTCGGCAGCTACCCGCGCACCTCGAGCGACGTCGACTACATGACCATGCTGACGCTCGAGTCGCGCGACCGCGACTATGCCGAGCGCGCGGCCGCGGCGCTGGTGAAGCGCATGCCCAGCGGCTCGGTCGTGCGGGTGGACTGAGTCCCTACGCGATGCGCTTCAGGCGCTCGCGCACCAGGAAGATCGCGAGGCGCCGGCCCGAGATGGTGTGACTCGCGATCGTGACCTCGACGGGTACGAAGTCGCCGTTCGGGCGCGCGATGGTGAGCTCCAGCGGGCCGCTGTCTTCGCCCGCATCGAGCCGCGACTCGAGCTCGCGCCAGGCGAGCTGGTCGTTGGGCGCGATGAAGCTCGAGAGCGAGCCGCCGACGAGCCGCGCCGAGTCACTCGCGAAGAGCGCTTCGGCTGCCGGGTTCACGTCGAAGATCGTGTTCGTGTCGAGGTTCACAGCGACGTAGGTGTCCGAGATGCGGTCGATCGCGCCGCGCACGCGCCTTCCGGCGTTCGGCGTGGGCCGCAGCTTGTTGCGCTCGCGCTTGGGCTCGCTCTCCTCGGGCGCGAGGATGCGGCGCACGCCGGCGCGAAAGCGCGCCTCCATGTCCCAGAGCGCGCCCGCGACCTCAGGCGGCGCGCCGAAGCCGGTGGCGACCTCGACCGCGGCGCTCACCGTCTTCTCGAGCCCGAGCGCGGTGTTGCCGCCCAGGCCGTCGAGCGAGACGCGCGCGGTGTCGAGCGAAAGACTCGCGAGCCTACAGTAGGTGCGGAAACGGCGGATCACCTCGGCGCGCACTTCCGGCGCGGGCTCCGCGCGCGCGAGGCGCCGATTGACCTCGGCTTCGATGGCGCTGCGATAGCGCTCGAGGTGAGCGACCGCAGACCGAAGCACGGCTCCCTCATCCATCCCCATCGCAGCTACGAATAACAGTTTCCTCGTCGCTGGACCAGTCACGAATGCGCCGGTAGGCTCGCGGGCCGTGCACGCGCTCGTGTATCTGCACCCGCTCGCGATGGTGGCCCTGCTCACACTCGCTCTGTTCGTGCTGCGCGACGGCCTGCGCATTCGCCGCGGTCGCCTGCTGCGGCGCCCCGTCGACTCCCGTCGCCACCGACGGCTCGCGCGCGTCGTCGTCGTGCTGGCGCTCGTCGGCTTCGGCTCGGGGCTCGTATCGATGGGCTGGCTGCGAGGGAAGGAGCTGTTCGAATCGGTGCACGCGTGGCTGGCGACGGGAGCGCTCGTCGGCTTCAGCGCCGGCGGTGCTCTCGGCCTCGCGCTCGAGCGCCGCGGGCGCGGCCCGATCCGCAGGTTGCACGCACTCACTGCCAGCGCAGGGTTGTTGCTCGGGCTGGCGGCCGCGATGGCGGGCTTCGCGATCCTGCCGTGAGACGCGCGTCTCAGGGCGAGGCGCCGCCGCCGTTCTCGTAGGCGCGGAGCACGCGATCGACGAGCGCTCGCATCTCCGGGTGCGAGAGCAGTGCCACGCTGTCTCCCTGCGCGAGGGCGATCTGCACCTCCGGGTCGGCGGCGAGCCGGGCAATCGCCGGGTCGTCGCGAATCGCGCGAATTCGCGGCGCCGCGGCCGTGAGCGAGGTGCGCATCGCGGCGCGGAATGCCTGGGGATCGCGGCGCGCTGCTTCGGGCACGACGCCGAGATCCGCCAGGGTCGCGCGGGTCGCGTCGTCGTGCATGAGCTGAAAGAAGCTGGTGCGCGCCAGCGCGTCGTCGACGTTCCCGTGCGCGAGCAGCTCCCAGAAGAGCGCGTCGCCCTGCAGCGCCGCGAAGCGCGGGCCGGCGAGGAGCTGCTGCGCCGACTGCAGCGCCCGGCCCGGGTCCCCGACCAGCTTTACGACGAACTTCGAGGCCGGCCCGTCGCCCATGGCGGCTCCGAGCCCGCTGGCCACGACCCGCCGGGTGCTGCCCACGAGGAACGACCCGCTCTGGTCCATGCCCTGGGGCAGGCCCATCCGGTACGCCGCGTCCAGCACGCTGCCCAACACGGCCAGCAAGAGCAGCGCGAGCCCCGCCTGCAGCGCGCCGAAGCAGGCGCCGCCGAAGCGGTCGTAGGCGCTGCGCGGCCGGTCTGCGCGGTGGTCGCGTTCGTAGCGGATCACGAGGGCCGAGATGATCGCCCCGATCGCGTAGACGACCGCAAACGCGAACGTGGCGAGCGCGAGCGCGGCGACGAGCTTCGACGTCCCGGCGACCAGCGCGACGACCGGCGCGACCTTGCTCCCCGCGAGGTACCCGGCCAGGTACGCGCAGGCCAAGGTCACGACGCGAAGGAACCCGGCGAGCGTGCCGCGCAGAGCGCCGAGCGCGACGAAGATGAACGCCAGGGCGATTGCGATGCCGTCGAAGAGCACGCCTCGAAATCGGCGACGGAACCCGAGCCCTGAAGCTACGGGCCGGGCGGAGCGATCGCGCGCTGGCGCAGGAGGTGGTCGCAGAGCACCAGCGCCACCATGGCCTCGACCATCGGCACGGCCCGCGGCAGCACGCACGGGTCGTGGCGCCCCTGTGCTTCGAGCTTCACCGCCTCGTGCTCGCGGTTCACCGTGTCCTGCTCCTTGCGGATCGTGGCGGTCGGCTTGAACGCGGCGCGCACCACTATCGGCTCGCCGTTCGAAATCCCGCCCTGCACGCCGCCCGAGCGATTGGTGCGCGTGTGCACGTGTCCGCCCTCGACGACGAACGCGTCGTTGTGCTCGCTCCCGTACATGCGCGTGCCCGCGAAGCCCGAGCCGATCTCGAAGCCCTTGCACGCGGGAAGTGACAGGAGCGCGGCGGCGAGCTCGGCCTCGAGCTTGTGAAACACCGGCTCGCCCAGCCCGGGCGGCACGCCATGCGCGACGCAGGTCACGGTTCCGCCGAGCGAGTCGCCGGCGCGGCGCGCGTCGTCGATGCGCCGGATCATCTCCCCGGCGGCCGCGGGATCGGGGCAGCGCGTGATCGAGCTCTCGACCTGCGCGCGAGTCACTTCGGCGGGGTCGACCTTGGCTTCGATCGTGTGCACCTGCGACACGAAGCCGACGATCTCGCCGACACCGAACTGCTTCAGCACCTTGCGCGCTACCGCTCCCGCCGCGACGCGCCCGACCGTCTCGCGCGCGCTCGCGCGGCCGCCGCCCTGCCAATTGCGGATGCCGTACTTCGCCTCGTAGGTGTAGTCCGCGTGCGATGGCCGGTAGACGCCCTTCATCTCCTCGTAGGCCTCGGGGCGCGCGTCCTCGTTGCGCACCAGGACGAGGATCGGCGTGCCGAGCGTCTGGCCCTCGAACACGCCCGAGAGGATCTCGGCCCGGTCCGCTTCCTGGCGCGGCGTCGTCAGTCGGCTCTGTCCCGGGCGGCGCCGGTCGAGCTCGACCTGGACCTCGGCCGCGTCCAGGGCGATGCGCGGCGGGCAGCCGTCGATCACGACGCCGACCGCGCCCCCGTGGGACTCACCCCAGGTGTGAATGCGGAACAGATGGCCGAACGTGGAGCTCACCGCGTCATTCTAGCGGCCGCCCCCGGACTAGCGCCGCGCCCCCGGGCCCTTGCGCAGCAGGACGTAGGTTGCCCCGGTGCCGCCGTCGGTCTGCGGGGCGCTCGAATACGCGAGCACGATGCGGCGCGCCGGGCCGCGCCCCAGCCAGCGCGGCAGGCTGGGCTTCAGGACGGGCTCGCCGTTCGGCGAGCGGTTGCCGCGCCCGTGCACGACGCGCACGCAGCGCAGACCGCGCGCGTGCGCAGTCACGACGAAGGTCTCGACCAGCGCCCGCGCCGACGGCGCGTCGCTGCCGTGGAGGTCGAGGTCGGCCTGCGGCGTGAACTCGCCCTTGCGCAGCGAGCGCAGCACCCGCGGGTCGAGACCCGGGACGCAGCCGCTCATGAACTCGTCGGACTCGCGCACGTCGAAGGGCGCCTCGCCGCTCACCAGCGCGTCGAGCTCGCGAATCACTTCGCGCTCGCGCTCCGAGAGCGGAGTTGGCTCCCGGCAGACGGCCGAGGGGGGCAAGCGGGTTTGCTCGAGCGGCGCAACGCCGGCCACGGCCTCGGCGAACAGGGCGTCGTCGTCGTCCGGCTCGCGTGCCATGGGCCCCCTCGCTCCCTTCCTTCTACCCTACATCGGACGGCGCAGCGCCAGGGGT
>DATFUE010000130.1:0-2703 GCA_035261165.1 Myxococcota bacterium | reverse complement strand
ATCGCCTTCCGTCGTGATGGCGATGACCTGGCCGTCGCGTGCCCGCACCTCCTGCAGGTTCGAGAGCGTTTTTTCGAAGTGCCGGTCGCGGGGCATGATGACGACGACGGGCATCTTCTCGTCGATCAGCGCGATCGGCCCGTGCTTCATCTCGCCCGAGGCATAGCCCTCGGCGTGGATGTACGAAATCTCCTTCAGCTTGAGCGCGCCCTCGAGCGCGATCGGGAAGCCGTAGCCCTTGCCCAGGAACAGGAAGTCGCGCGCGTGCTGGTGGCGGCGCGCGATGCTCTCGACGTGCGGCCACAGGCCGAGCGCCTGTTCGACCAGGCGCGGCAGGCGGCGCAGCTCCTTGCCGTGGCGGCGCACGTCGTCGCGCGCCAGCGAACCGCGCAGGATGCCGAGCTTCAGCGCGAGCAGGTAGAGCGCGACCACCTGTGTCGTGAAACACTTCGTCGACGCGACGCCTATCTCCGGGCCCGCATGCGTGTACAGCACCCAGTTCGCGGTGCGCGCGATCGTGCTGTCGTGCACGTTGCAGATCGCGAGTGACTTCGCTCCGCGCTCGCTGCCTTCCTTCAGCGCCGCGATCGTGTCCGCGGTCTCGCCGGACTGAGACACGGGAATCACCAGATGCCGATTCGACGCGATCGGCTCGCCGTAGCGGTACTCGCTCGCGAGGTCGACGCTGCACGGAATGCGCGCCAGCCGCTCGATCATCGAGCGGCCGATCAAGCTCGCGTGCCAGGCCGTGCCGCAGGCCACGAGCTGTACGCCCGCGAGCTCGCGCACCCAGGACGTGTCGAGGTCGATGCCGTCGAGGTCGATGTCGCCATCGACTTCCAGCACGCGCGCGCCGATCGTGTCGCCGATCGCGCGCGGCTGCTCGAAGATCTCCTTCTGCATGAAGCGGTCGTAGCCGCCCTTCTCCGCCTGAACGGGGTCCCACTGCACGAGCTTCTTCTCGCGCGCGACCGGGGTTCCGTCGAAGGTCTCGATCGAGACGGAGTCGGCAGTGACTCGCGCCATCTCGCCGTCGTGCAGGATCTGGATGTGGCGCGTGTACGGGAGGAGCGTCGCGATGTCGCTCGCGACGAAGTTCTCGCCCTTGCCGTGGCCGACGACGATCGGGTTGCCGCCGTTCTTCGAGATCAGGATCTCGCCCGGCGACGACTCGTCGATCACCGCGATCGCGCACGAGCCCTCGAGCCGGCCGAGCGCGCCGCGCACCGCCTCCTTCAGCGCCGCGCCGCGCTTGCGCGCCTCGTAGACCAGGTGCGAGATGACCTCGGTGTCGGTGTCGCTCTTGAACACGCAGCCGTTGGCTTCGAGCTCGTCGCGCAGCTCGCGGAAGTTCTCGACGATGCCGTTGCCGATCACCGCGACGCTGCCGGCCACGTGCGGGTGCGCGTTGCGCTCGGAGGGCTTCCCGTGAGTCGCCCAGCGGGTGTGTCCGATGCCGATCGAGCCGGCCAGCGGCACCTCGCGCAGCACGCCCTCGAGGTTCACGAGCTTCCCCTGCGCGCGAATCACGCGCAGCTTGCCGTCTACGAGCACCGCTATGCCGGCCGAGTCGTAGCCGCGGTACTCGAGGCGGCGCAGGCCGTCGAGGATCACGTCCTGCGCGCGGTCACTGTGTCCGACGTAGCCGACGATTCCACACATTTCTTGTCTTATTCCTCTACGTTCGCCTGCGCAAAATCAGGAGGGCCATCCTGGCTCACTCTAACTCTCACGGATCGCGCCGCTTTCCGATGGTCGCGTGGGCACCCTACCCACGCTCCGGCGCTTGCGGGCTCGGCTCGGGGCGGCCCTCGCCTCGCCACTGCCTCCGAGCTACTGATCGTGGTCGCCGCCCTTGAACCGGCGTTTGCGCCAGCCCTCGATGTTGCGCTGCTCCGCGCGCGCGACTCCGAGCGCGCCGCTGGGGACGGTCTTGGTGATGGTCGACCCCGCGCCCACGTAGGCATCGGGTTCGATGGTGACCGGCGCGATCAGATTCGAGTTGCAGCCGATGAACGCGCGGTCGCCGACGCTGGTTCGCGTTTTCTTCTCGCCGTCGTAGTTCACCACGATCGAGCCGCAGCCGAAGGTGACCTTCTCGCCGACGTCCGCGTCGCCGATGTAGCTCAGGTGGTCGGCCTTCGTGCCCTTGCCCACCACGGAGTTCTTCACCTCGACGTAGTTGCCGATGCGCACGTCCTCACGCAGATCGGTGCCGGGGCGGAGGTGCGCGTTCGGGCCGATGATACAGCGGTCGCCGACCCGGGCGCCCTCGAAGCAGCAGCCCGGCTTGATCCAGACGTCGTCGCCGATGACCGAGTCTTCGATCACCACGCCCGGCTCGATGCGGCAGCCCGCGCCGATGCGCACGCCCTTGCGCAGCACGACGCCGGCCGCGAGCACGGTGTCCTCGCCGACCTCGACGTCGACCTCCACGTAGGTCGTCTCGGGATCGAGCAGCGTCACGCCCTCGCGCATCAGCTTGTCGACGAGCCGCTCGCGCATCAGCGCCTCCGCGCGCGCGAGCTCCGTCTTGGTGTTGATGCCGAGTGACTCGCACCAGTCGTCGGCGCGCGCGCTCTCGACGCTCTTGCCCAGCTGCCGCGCGATCTCGACCACGTCGGTGATGTAGAACTCGCCCTTCTCGTTGTCGTCGCGCACCCGGCCGAGCAGCTCGAAGAGGAGCCGCGCGTCCGCGAGATA